>NZ_JBRUGW010000010.1:0-54963 GCF_053206505.1 Streptococcus fryi
TTAAACATAACCCGCACTTTGCTTCGTCTTGTTCAGTTTTCAAGGGTCTTATGCCTCTTGCGAGACAACTTTTATATTATACCAGTCATTTTTTAACTTGTCAATAACTTTTTGAAAGTTTTTTTGAAACTTTTTTATGTGACTGTGTCTCACGAGACAACTTTTATAGTATAGCAGAACTTTAGCACCTTGACAAGTACTTTTTCAAACTTTTTTGGACTAAATTTGAAAAATAAAACTAGCTAAATTTCAAGTTAAGACGAGAAGGCAATGGTTTTTCGTCTGCGTCAGGATAACCGTGTCAATCTCGTAATGGCCGTTCTCCAGTCTTAGATTTATAACCTCTGGTCGTTCCTCGATAGACTTTCCAGCTTGTCTGAAGTCCGGACTGATGGTTCTCTTAGCAGCTCTGCTATGTCTTGGATAAAGCATATCAGCCTTAGTCAGACCCAGGTAACCGTGATGAAGCCAATAGTAGATGGTTGAGATTGCCGCCTGTACGCCCTTGGCTTTACGGCCTGAATTTTGGCGAAACTTGGTGTAAGCCTGTTGGGCATAGTCGGCAGAATAGTGTTTCTCAAACTTACCCTTTCTGACCTGCTGGAGACCGGTGTCACGTTTGATATCGTTGTTAATGGTTTGGGGCGCTTTTCCTAGCAAGTGTACTATTTGACGGTTACTTAGCGGAAGGTAATTATAAAATATCTTTATTTCTATCTGAGTAGCTAGTTTTTTGCCATTATTCAATGGATTATCATCTGTCTTGGAAATTATTTCAAGGGACCATTTGGCTTAATGCAAGAAATGATGATAGATTTGCGACTCATGTCGTTAAGTATTTCACTTGTAATGTGATAAATACAAATGAGACATAGGTAGGTTTTACTCTCCAATATTAGTAGCTAATTTTTTTAGAGCTTTCAAAATTATTAAAAAGCTCCTGCTACTTTCGTTTAGGTTAGAAGTAACAGGAACTTTGATATTAAAACGATTATTACATCATTCCACCCATCATACTTGGATCCATTTGTGGTACTGAGGTGTTTGGTTCAGGTTTGTTGGCTACGACAGCTTCAGTCGTCAAAATCAAACTTGCTACAGAAGCAGCATTTTGAAGGGCTGAGCGAGTTACTTTGACAGGATCAATAATACCTGCTTCAATCATGTTTACCCACTCACCTGTTGCAGCGTTAAATCCGATACCTGCTGCACTATTTTTGAGTTTATCAATCACAACAGACCCTTCATAGCCAGCATTGTAAGCGATTTGACGTACTGGTTCTTCAAGGGCACGTTTAACAATGTTACGTCCTGTTGCAGCATCACCATCTAGTTCAAGGCTAGCGACTTTTTCAATAACATTGACAAAGGCTGTTCCTCCACCAGCAACAATACCTTCTTCAACTGCAGCACGAGTAGCGTTCAAGGCATCTTCAATACGGAGCTTCATTTCTTTCAACTCGGTTTCAGTGGCAGCACCAACCTTGATAACAGCAACACCACCTGCTAATTTAGCTAAACGTTCCTGTAATTTTTCACGATCAAAATCAGAGGTTGTTTTTTCAATATGTGATTTAATCAATGCCGTACGATTAGCGATAGCTTCCGATGAACCAGCACCTTCTACGATAACCGTTGTATCTTTATCAACAGCAACTTTTGCAGCTTGACCAAGAGCTTCCATCGTAGCATCTTTCAACTCAAGACCGAGGTCATCTGTAATGACTGTACCACCCGTTAAAATAGCGATATCTTCAAGCATCGCTTTACGACGATCACCGAATCCAGGCGCTTTCACGGCTACAACATTGAATGTGCCACGAATTTTATTCAAGACAAGAGTTGGCAATGCTTCGCCATCCACATCATCAGCGATAATCAACAATGGACGATTAGTTTTCAAGATTTGCTCTAATAGTGGTAAGATGTCTTGAATATTTGAAATCTTTTTATCTGTAATTAAGATATAAGGGTTTTCAAGATTGGCAACCATTTTTTCATTGTCTGTCACCATGTACTGAGATAAATAGCCTCGGTCAAATTGCATACCTTCAACAACTTCGAGCTCTGTTTCCATACCGCGTGATTCTTCAATCGTAATCACACCGTCTTTGCCAACACGTTCCATAGCTTCTGAGATATACTCTCCCACTTTTTCACTACGTGAGGATACAGCTCCAACTTGGGCAATCGCTTCCTTTGTTTCAACATGTTGTGCTTGATGTTTCAATTCTTCGACAGCTACGGCAACTGCGGCCTCAATCCCACGACGAATGCCGATAGGATTTGCACCTGCTGTAACGTTTTTCAAGCCTTCACGGACAATAGCCTGCGTCAAAACAGTTGCAGTTGTTGTCCCATCACCAGCAATATCATTGGTTTTAGAAGCCACTTCAGCTACTAATTTCGCACCCATGTTTTCAAAGTGATTCTCGAGTTCGATTTCTTTAGCAATGGTTACGCCATCGTTAGTGATAAGGGGTGAGCCAAATGATTTTTCCAAAACAACATTACGCCCTTTAGGACCTAAGGTTACTTTGACAGTATCTGCTAAAATGTCAACACCACGAACCATGCTTTCTCGTGCATCTGATGCAAATTTAATGTCTTTTGCCATATTTTTCTCCTATTCTATAATCGCTAAAATATCTGCTTCACGGATAATTAAGACTTTGTCATCATTATCTTTAACGTCTACACCTGCATGACTATCAATCAATACAGATTGACCAACTGTCACACTTGGAGAAACCAGCTCCCCAGTTAGGGTGCGAATTCCTTCACCAACAGCGATAACAGTCGCCTTTTTAGTCTTGTCTTGGCTAGCACCTGCAATAACAAATGCACCGATACTTTCTTCTTTTTCCTCTTGTAGCTTAACAACCACACGATCACCTAAAGGTTTTAACATGATACTTCCTCCTATTTTTTAGCACTCTTGTATATTGAGTGCTAACTTCTCTTTTATTTTACCATTTGGTCAAAATTAGTCAAGAGAAAACTCTTTAGGAAATCGAAATTCCCCAATCAAAAATAGTGACAGGCGATATGACTTTTCACAAAAACAATACGACAACTCTTAGGAAGCTTATCTCTAGGAGTTGTCGTATTACATTATTTTCTAACTAACCATTATCAGTCATTCATGATGTCTAGGGATGCGATCACTCAGTAAACAAAGGACTTCATAATTGATACTGCCAACATACTGAGCAACATCAGTTGCTGAAATCTTGTGACCGCCGTCTTTCCCAATTAAAGTAACCTTAGTTCCCATCGGATAACATTTGGGTAAACGAATGGTTATCTGATCCATAGAAACACGCCCAACTATATCACAAAATTCTCCATCAACAAGCACAGAAAAACCTTGTAGATGTCGCACCCAACCATCTGCATAACCTATCGGAATTGTGCCAATCCATTCTCCTTTTGATGCGTGATAAGTTGCACCATAACCTATGGACTGCTCTTGTTCTAATTGCTTAACTTGAACAAGACAAGAGGTCAACGATAATGCTGGAGTTAAAGGAACAGGCAAATCTAATACTTCTCCACTCGGATTAAGCCCATAAAGTGCAATTCCCAAACGTACAGCATTAAAAATAGTCTCTTTATGCCATAGACTTGTCGCTGAATTGCTAGCATGAACCAAATCGGGAACCTTATCCAATTCACCTAAAATTGTCTTAAAGATAGTCAGTTGGCGATTAAAGTAATCTTGCGATAGCTCATCAGCTGTCGCAAAATGCGTAAAAATACCTGTTACCTTGACCGATAATTTTACAAGTTCTGACATCAAGACATTAATATCAGTAGCATTAGACAGGCCAATTCGTCCCATGCCAGAATCCACTTTGATATGACAAGACAACCCAGCCAATGATACCTTATCTCGCTTAACCATATCAAGCCATTCCAAACTAGATACGGTAATGGTCACATTATTAGCAATAGCTTCTTTCACCTGTTCTGGCATAATCACTCCTAGTACAAGAATAGTATTATTGATATTAGCCCTTCTAAGCTCCAAAGCTTCATCTATATTTGATACACAAAAGCCATCAACTTGTCCCTTAATAGCTTCAGCAACAGGAACCGCACCATGACCATAAGCATTAGCTTTCACTACGGCAAAAATTTGTTTGTCTTTTCCGAAATGTTCCTCTAGAAGCTGAAGGTTTTGTTTTATCGCCCCAAGACAAATCGTTGCTTGAGTTGGTCTATTAATACTGGGTATCATATTTCCTCCAAAATCACACTCGCTTGAACTAAGTTACCTGAATGGCTAATCGAGAGATGAACACGTCCTGAAAAGGCTGAACTTGTTAACACCGGGCGACCAGCCCTATCATTTAAAACTTCAATATCCCTAAAGCTTAATTGTCCAATACCGGTACCAAGGGCTTTTGAAAAGGCCTCTTTAGCAGACCAACGACCCGCTAGATAGGTCATTTGACGATGACCTTGTAAAGTTTCAAAAACGTCTAACTCTTTATCCGTCAAAATACGTCTAGAAAAGTTTGAACTCTTGCGATGAGCTTCCTCGATACGATCAATCCATTCTATATCAATACCATGTCCAACAATCATCACTCAACTTCTTTCTTTTCTGTAATATCTGTTAAATGGTCATAAATCATTCGTACCAATTGCTCTGTTTTATCCCAACCTAAACAGGCATCTGTAATAGATTTTCCAAAAACATCTGGTTCATCCTGACGACCATCCTCTAAATAGGATTCAATCATAAAGCCACGAACATGTCGGGCTATCTTCTCATTGTACAGACGATTCATCAAGGTCTCACGAACAATTCTCACTTGCTCAAAATACTGTTTACGTGAATTATCATGATTTGTATCAATCAAGATAAAAGGATTCTGCAACCCCATTTCTTCATAGCTATCAATTGTTTCTATAAGATCTTCATAATGATAGTTTGGGACGGAAGTCCCATCAGAACTGGTTCCGCCCCTTAATACCGCATGCGCCAAAGGATTACCAGTCGTCTCAACACTACGTCCCCCTTCAATCAAATATTGAGTTTGTTGAGCGGCATAAATAGCATTAAACATAACGCGTAACTGTCCAGAGGTTGGATTTTTCAAACCGACAGGCGCATCCAAAGCCGAAGCTATAAAACGATGCTCTTGATTCTCTACAGAACGAGCACCTACTGCATGATAGGACACTAAGTCATTAACAAGACTCAAGTGAGATGGATAAAGGAGTTCATCAGCAGTCGTCAAACCAGTCTCACTAATCACACGATAGTGTATACGTCGAACTGCAACCATTTTTTCTGTTACTGTGGTTTGGGATTCATGCAGAATACCTTTATAACCATCTCCGTTCGTACGAGGCTTAGCTGTGTAAACACGCATCACAATAAATATCTTATCTGAGACATCTTTCTGTAAAGCTGCCAGTTTATGAGCATAAGTTAGTACAGCTTCTTCATTATCTGCTGAACACGGCCCCATCACCAATAATAACCTCTGGTTTTCTCCTCTGATGATGGACGCTAAAGAGGTGTCACGTTCTTTTTTTATCTGCAAAGTGGCGGCATCTAAGGTGTATTTTGATGTCACTTCTTCGAGATTAACTCTTTCTCCCCTGTGGGCAATCCCCATGATATTACCTGACTTTCCAATTGTTATCACTGTCTCTTCTGGCACCAAATAAGGAGAAAGGAATATGTTTCAATTCCTCACTCCTTACACCATTTATTTACACTATGTTTATCAATAACTAGAAACGGCGACCGTGACAGTTCTTATATTTTTTACCAGACCCGCATGGGCATTTATCATTACGACCAATATTTTCAAACTCGTCGCCTTCCAAATCTTCCCAATCAATTGTCTTGGCTGAAATATTCTTGACAGCAGTTGTATGTGACTCTTCTGGCACACGCTCACGTTCCTGCTCATGAATCTGAGCCTTCATCATTGTCCTAGTGACATCGTATTCAATAGAACCTATCATATCTTGGAACATAGCGAAACCTTCTGATTGATAAGCGACAATTGGGTTATTTTGTGCATAGCCACGTAATCCAACAGCGCTACGTAGTTGATCTAGAGCATCAATGTGATCCATCCACTTATTATCAACAACCATCAAAATCAATACTTTTTGGAATTCTGTGATTGCTTCGTCATCTTTCAATTTTGAAATTTGCCTATCGTAGATCTCAATAGCACGTTCATACAAGTCTTCTTTAATTTGCGATGGCTTTTTCCCTTTAACATCCGATAAGCTATACTCATCTTCTGAAAGGATTGTTGTATGTGCGAAGTTAACGATAGCTTCAGCAGCGTTCTCTTGGTTCAAGCGCATGTGAGTATCAACAGCACGATCAATCGTCCGCTTAATCATACCCTTGATTTCTGGCCCCAAATCTCTGAAAGCCGTGATAACATCGTAGCGGTCACGATAGATGATTTCACGTTGCTCGCGCATGACGTCATCATACTGAAGCACTTGTTTACGCGTGTCATAGTTATTTCCCTCAACGCGACGTTGAGCTGCTTCCACTTGCTTGGTGAGCATACGTGATTTAATAACAGTATCTTCTTCTGTCAAATTCATACGTTCAAAAACTGCTTTGATACGTTCTGAACCGAAACGCTTCATCAAATCATCTTCAAGGGATAGGTAGAATTGAGATTCACCTGGGTCACCTTGACGACCTGAACGTCCACGAAGCTGATTATCAATACGGCGACTTTCATGACGTTCTGTACCAATGACACAAAGACCACCCAGGTCACGAACACCCTCACCAAGTTTGATGTCCGTTCCACGTCCAGCCATGTTTGTCGCAATAGTAACAGCACCACGTTGACCTGCGTTCATGATGATTTGGGCTTCTTTAAAGTGGTTTTTCGCATTCAAGACTTCGTGTGGAACTCCAGCCTCAACGAGCATTTTTGAAATCAAGTCACTGGTTTCAACAGCTACTGTACCAACTAGTACAGGTTGACCTTTTTGATAGCGTTCCTTAACATCCTCAACAACTGCTTTAAACTTGGCATTCAAGGAAGGATAAAGGAGGTCTGAGTGGTCAATACGTGCAATAGGACGGTTTGTCGGAATCGGAATAATACGCATGTTATAAATTTCGCGGAATTCCTCTTCCTCTGTTTTACCAGTACCAGTCATACCTGCCAATTTTTTATACATTCTAAAGAAGTTCTGATAAGTAATACTTGCACTTGTTTTTGACTCATCTTGGATTGGAACACCTTCTTTAGCTTCGATAGCTTGGTGGAGACCATCTGAGAAACGACGACCTTCCATTGTACGACCTGTAAATTGGTCAACGATAAGAATTTCTTGTTTTTCACTAACGATATAGTCAATATCTAGTGCCATAATATAGTTAGCACGAAGAGCATTGTCAATAAAGTGAGTCAAAGCAACGTTCTCTAAGTTATAAAGATTGTCAAGTTTGAAATAACTCTCTGCCTTATCAATTCCTGAATCAGTAAGGGCAATTGTTTTTGTTGGTACATCAATAATGTAATCGTCAGGTGTCAAAGTCTTAACATAGTGGTCAGCCAAATCGTACAATTTACTTACTTCTGAACTTTGTGCCCCTGAGATAATCAATGGTGTTCTAGCCTCGTCAATTAATACAGAGTCCACTTCATCTACCAAGGCAAAGTTCAACGGACGCTGTACCATTGCTTCTTGTCTAACAACCATGTTGTCACGAAGATAGTCAAAACCAACTTCTGAGTTAGTTGTATAAGTGATATCACACTGATATGCCTCGCGTTTTTCCGATGGCGATTTTGCCGCTAAATTGATACCTACCGACAAGCCTAACCAGCTATATAGCTCACCCATTTCGGTCGCATCACGAGTAGCCAAGTATTCATTAACGGTAACAACGTGAACACCTTCTCCAGCCAAAGCATTAAGGTAAACCGGCATAGTTGCAGTCAATGTTTTACCTTCACCAGTTCTCATCTCAGGCACATCACCATGATGCAGTACAATACCACCCATAATCTGTACACGGTAAGGGAACAAGCCTAAGACACGTTTTGCACCTTCACGTACAACCGCAAATGCCTCTGGTAACAGGTCATCTAAGGTTTCACCAAAGGTATATCTTTCTTTAAACTCTGTTGTTTTTGCTCTTAATGCTTCATCAGAAAGCCCAGCCATCTCATCAGCATAACTTTCAACTTTTTTTGCTAATTTTTCTAATTTTTTAATTTCGCCTTTATCGTTTTCGATAATCGTACGTATAATGTTTGCCATCACTTTTCCTTTCGATAGTCTAAATCACTTTATTGTATCATAAACAGCAACCTAATTCAAGGACGGAGATAGATAGAACAAGTGATACATCTCCCAAAACATGCTCATTCTAAAGCGAACGTAGCCATTACGTCCAATAACCAATTAACCCACATCTCAAGTAGTACTCCCCACAACACTAGAACAATATGTTACAATAATCTAAAAGGAGGTTATTATGGTTACTGATATCAGTCATTATAAACAAATGCTTGAACAGCCTTGGGGAAAAATACAATACGACATTACCTTTGCTCAACTCAAACAGATAAAGAACAAGGTCATCTTAGATTTTGGAGCGGGACTTTGTCTTACTAGCAAATTCTTATCCAAACACAATCATGTCACAGCCATTGAACCTAATCCTGATCTTCTTCAACGTGATATCAACGAAGGTTTTCAAAAAATTCTTGGAGGCTACAATAAATTAAAAGATCTACCTGAGCAGAGTTTTGATATCATCGTTTGTCATAATGTCTTAGAGTATATCCCTGTATCTGAGCACCAAAAATACCTCTTTGAATTTGAGAGACTACTCAAACCCAACGGTAAACTATCTCTCATCAAACACAATCAAGTCGGCAAGGTATTACAAAGTGTTGTCTTTGCAAATGACACAGAAACAGCCCTAAAGCAACTAACGAGTAATGACTTCAGCAGCCCTTCATTTACTCATGGTCACACCTATACGATAGATGAATTACTAGAAAAAACAACCCTAATTCTTGAAAACTATTTGGCAATCAGAACATTTTACTCTTTACAACCCAACCACTTTAAAAACGAGGAGGATTGGCTATCAAAATTGCTCGAGATAGAACTAGCCGTAGCTGACCTGACGCCTTATAAAGATATTAGCTTTTTACAACACCTTTGGCTTAGTAAACGGAGCTAACCTTAATTACTTTAATTAAAAAGCAACCCTCATTTCCCCTATTTTATTATGCTACTCATTAGTCCAATTTAAAAACAGCCTAGGAGGCGGGATTAACCTGCCTCCTAGGCTGTTTTGTCTCATTAAGCTAACTTGTCTATCCTAGTCAACTTGTTTTTCAAGAATAAATAACTCCGAATTAAAATCTTTAGCACTATCAAAGTACGAGTTGTTATATATAGGTACTCCCATATACATCAATTGACTTCCTGAATAAGTTCTACCGTTTAACAGATATTCTGCATCTTCTTCTAAATCCTTAAAATATAGTAGGACTTGACCTTGATTAGATAGACCAAGCAAGCGGTAAACTCCTGCGATGACTGTCTTTTTATCTTCTGAAACAACCTGCCACGCACATAAATCACCGTCAAATGGACTCATTAAACGGGTAAATGTTCCCTTTTGGAAAACTGTCCTATATTTCTTATAAAATACAATATGCTCTGCCATTCGATCCAATTCTTCTTGGTCACATTTTGACAAATCAATCTCATAACCAAAATTACCAAAATAAGCCACATTAGTTCTGGTCTCAAGCGAAGTTATTCTGCCCATTTGCTGATTGGGACTTTCTGACACATGGCATCCCATACTTGATAGAGGGTACACTATTGAAGTGCCATATTGGATTTTCAAGCGTTCAATCGCATCTGAATTGTCACTCGTCCATGTTTGTGGTGCATAGAAGAGCATGCCAGGGTCAAAACGCCCCCCGCCACTTGAACACGATTCAAACAAGATTGTCGGAAAGGCTGTCGTCAAGCTATCATATAGACGATAAACATTTAACATATAACGATGGAAAACTTCCCCCTGTCTATCATGCCCCAAAAGACTATTATAAACTTCTGTCAGATAGCGATTCATATCCCATTTTATATAATCAATGTCGTGTCCTGATAACAGAGTAAACAGTTGCTGATGAATATTTTGATAAACATCTTCTCGTGATAAATCCAAGGTATACTGATGTCTACCATGTGATTGCGTATGAGCTGGATGGTGCAAAATCCAATCCGGATGCGCCCGATAAAGATCACTATCTTTATTAACCATTTCAGGCTCAATCCACAACCCAAACTTCAACTTCATGTCGTGGATTTTTGAAATAACACCTGATAAACCGCTAGGTAATTTCGTCCTATTAACTGTCCAATCACCTAGTCCTGCCCTATCATGATTGCGAGCACCAAACCAACCGTCATCCATGACAAATAATTCAACACCAACACTAGCAGCCTTACCTGCCAATTCTAAAATTCGTTCTTCATCAAAGTCAAATGTCATTGCCTCCCAATTATTTAGTAGGATTGGACGTTCTTTATCTTTCCAAAAACCTCTAATCAAATGATGTTGATACAATTTATGATAGGTCTGACTCATGCCATTTAAGCCATCTTCACTATAAACCATAACAACTTCTGGTGTCTGGAATGTATCGCCTGCTTGCAATAACCAACTAAAGCGATGAGGATTTATCCCCAGACTTACTCTCGTCTGATTATAACTACTAACATCTACCTGAGCTAAGAAGTTCCCACTATATACTAATGAAAAACCAATCACTTCTCCACTATGTTCAGTGGTATAGGGACGTTTCAATGCTATGAAAGGATTGTGCTCTGAACTACTTGACCCCTTCAAACTATAAATTGATTGAACACCTTGGTGTAGAGGACTCGTCTGAACAAAACGTTCTCGCCCCCAAGCACCATCCAAATGCAGCCACTCGTAGTCCTTATCCGGCAAGTCTAAGGACATACTTAAAGCTCGGGTTAACACAATCGGCTTACCAATTTGCTCAAAGCGGGCACTTCGTGTCACCACTGGAAAACTTGAAAAAATAGTATAAGCTAATATCAGTCTCGTTTGAGATACCTCATCCCACAGAGTAACCTCCAGAGTCTCACAATCTTTTTCATCATTAGCATAAGTATGAGGAAGACCATCCAAGGCCTTTTTGCCTTGATAAATCATATGACTCTGATAAACAAAATGTGACAGCGTGCTCCCATCATGCTGTTTAATTTCAAAAGCTGGCAAAGCAAAATCACTAGTGCCATAACAAGCATATTCTTGACGGGCATGTTGCAATGAAAAATAGGTTTCATCATCATTAACGAAAGAAGTTAGAGGTCTGTCAAAAGACTGCATAGAGTCTGTATATAACCCTTTCGGACTAACTTTCTTACCATAATACAATTGACCTAGATGCTCATTTGGCAAGATATGCATGATGTAACTCATCTCATCATTATAAAGATGAAATTCCTGTGTTTCTTGATTGAATTGAATCGACATATTGTTCTCCTATAACTTCCCACCTGATGTTGCAATTCCTTGAATAAATTGTTTTTGGAAAATCACATATAAAGCCACCATAGGCCAAATCGCTAAAACACTTGCCGCCATCAATTGAGGGTAATTGACAGCATAAGCTCCCTGAATTTTAGCCAAAGCACTTGATAAGGTTGCTTTATCAGCATCTGAGTTAATGATTAAAGGCCACAATAAATCTTTAAAAGCAAATAAGGCTGTAAAAATAGACAAAGCTATCAAACCTGACTTCGCTAACGGCAACATGATTTTAAAGAATGTCTGACCAATATTACAACCATCTAACTTAGCTGATTCTTCCAATTCCTTTGGTAACCCCATAAAAAATTGTCTCAACAAGAAAGTGCCAAATGCACTAACTAAACCTGGGAAAACCAAGGCAAAAATACTATTTCGCATTCCCATACCATCAATCATCAAATATTGTGGAATAACAAACAATTGAGGAGGTACCATCATTTGGAACAAGACTAATCCAAATAAAAAGTTACGACCAGGGAATTCTAAACGAGCAAACGCATAGGCCGCCATAGCAGAGAACATGACTGAACTAAAAATGCGTAATAGCATCATCATAATCGTGTTAAAATACAAAATAGGAAAATTATTGATTCGGATAGCCTCTGTATAGTTATTCACCATCCATTCTGACGGAAAGAAATGAAACGGATTCATCTGAGTTGATTCTGTCACAGTTTTAAAAGAAGTCAAAACCATCCACAAAAATGGAAGCACCATTCCTAAAGATACCAAAATGAGAAAGGCATGAATGCCAATCATTGACCATATTTTCTGTTTTTTCATCATCGTCTCCTTAATTATAATGAACCCATTTCTTCTGGGCTTTCATCTGTACCACTGTAATCATCAAGATAATGACTAACAAGAGCATCACAATCGTTGACCCATATCCCTTATCTGAATACTTAAAGGAATTATTATAGAAAAGATAAACCAAAGATACTGTCTTATCATAAGCAGGACTCTTAATATCTTCCATCATATAAATAACGTCAAACACCTGCATAGATTGGATAATACTGGTTATCATGACAAAAAACAAGGTCGGTGACACGAGAGGCAGAGTTATTTTAAAGAACTGTTCCACCGGTGTGGCTCCATCTATACGAGCCGCCTCATAGTAATCTGTTGGAATTTCCTGAAGTCCCGCCAAAATCAGAATCATACTATAACCAACAGTACTCCACACCCCAATTAGAACAATAGCGTAAAGGGCTATAGAAGGATTTTCAATCCAATTGACAGGACCAATACCAACTTTCCCTAAAACATAATTGATTAGACCAAAATCTGTATTATACAACCATTTCCAAACCATTGTTACTGCAGCCGGTGCTGCAACCATTGGTAAGAAAAAAATAGTACGATAAAGATGTTTTCCTTTTATCTTTGAATTTAATAACACGGCTAACAGCATTGCTAGGCAGACCGTACAAGGCACCACTAGCAACGTATACTTTAAAGTATTCCAAGTCGCTTGCCATACCTGACCATCTGAAATGAGACGAACATAATTTTCAAATCCTACAAAAATATCATTACGCCCAAAATCACCGCTTTTATAAAAACTCATCTTCAAAGTCTGAAAAATAGGAATAATATTTAAAACTATTAAACCAATAATTGTAGGAGCCACCATTGCCCAGCCCCACAAAGCCTCATTCAGACGCTTTTTATCTTTAAACATTCCGACTCCTTTACTAAAAAATCTGGAGAGGGTTAGCTCCTCTCCAGATAGTCAATCTTATTTTTCTGAAGCTAGTTCTTCATTCATCATCTTAGCTGTTTCACTTGATGCTTCCTTAGTTGATTTTTCACCAAGATAAGCTGGTTTCAAAAGCTCATAAGCTTTATCTTCCCATTTTATAGTTGTTTGTGAATAAGGGCGAATTTGTGCGTAATCAACCATATCCACATAATTCTTGATGTTGAAGTTTTTGTTGGAATCAACCCATGTTTCTGCAGTGCCTTTATAAGCTGAAATAGCAACTCCAAGTTTTGCTTGCATTTCTTGTGCTTCTTTAGAACCTAGGAATTCAACCCATTTCCAAGCTTCTTCTGGATGCTTCGTATTAGCTGCAATCGCATGTCCTAAACCATTGAAAATAGTAGAACGTGTTCCATCAGGACCTTTTGGCAAAACAGCTACATCAGCGTTTTCACGAATATAATCGTTGGCAGTAAAACCAGATAAATTCCAAGAACCAAATAAACTCATCGCTACTTGACCATTTTGGAAAGCTTCCGCCCGTTCTTTATCTACTGTAATAGCTGGCGAGATGTTTTCTTTTACAAAGCTAAAATAGTAATCTAAAGCTTCAACTGTCTTAGGATTGTCATAACCTGATTTAAGGTCGTCAGTAATAACTTCACCGCCATTTTGATAGATAAAATTATAATACCCCTCTTGGTTACTCAAACCTGCACCAAAACCGTATTGACTACCATCAGCTTTAGTTAATTGCTTAGCCACTTCTTTTAGTTTTGCCCAATCCCATGTATCGTCTGGATAAGCAATACCCGCTTCATCAAACATCTTTTTATTATACCAAAGCCCAATAGTATCGAAGTCTTTTGGAATAGCATACTGTTTGCCTTTAATATTATAAATGTCATTTAATCCATCTGGGAAATTGCTCAGTTTAGTTTTTTCACTCTTCGCTAAATAATCATCTAAAGGAAGAAGCATTTCATTAGAACCGTAGCGATAAATCTCATTTGAGTGCATCCAGAAAGTATCTGGAAGAGAGCCACCAGTTGCCCCTGCTTCTAACATCGTCCAATAATTATCCCAGTCTACCACTTGGATATTGACTTTGATATTTGGATTTTCTTCCTCAAATTTATCTGCAATTTGACGAAGACCAGGCTCTTGACCTGAGTCCCAAATCGCATAAGAAATTTCTGTTGTTCCTGACGTTGACTCAGTTGCCGTATCCTTTTGAGCCCCTCCTGAGCAAGCTGCTAATAGGAAGGTTGATGCTAGAGCGCCAATATAATAAGCTGCTTTTTTCATTTGTTTCTCCTTTTTTATGTATTATATTAAGACATTCCTTAATATAACCTTGTGCTTTATGCTTTTAGTATATAAAAACGCCTTTTAAAACAACATAGCATAAAATGACCTCTTTTATATTATTTTGGGCTCTTTTTTCATTTTTTCATATGCAATGTCACAAATCAATATGCTATAATAAAGTTAAGACATTTATCAAGGAGATATATTGTGGAAAAACAACGTGAATTTCATGTTTTCGATAATCGTTCCTATGTTGATTTTTATCCCATACAATTTGGCATGGAACAATGTAAGCCACTTCACTCTTTTGGCCCAACAATGAAACAACATTACCTCTTTCACTATGTCATATCTGGGACAGGACGATTTTACGCCACAGCAGAACAAGCTGAGTACACCTTATCTGCAGGGCAGGGTTTCCTCATCCCTCCAAATATGATTTGTAGCTATGAAGCTGATAAAGATGACCCTTGGTCATATATTTGGATTGAATTCGACGGATTAAAAACAGAGCACTTTCTAAATCAAGCTGGGCTGTCCAAAAAGCAACTGATTTTTTTCACAAGAGACACCCGCTTTAGAAAGCCTTGTATATAAGGAAATGACACAGCTATTATCCTTGTATCAAGAACGTAGTTGTCATATTATTGGACATCTTTACCTGTTTGTCGGCGCTCTTATCAACGAGTCTATCAATAAAAAAGAAAGCCTCCATGAAGATGCCAAAGAATTATACATTCGTGAAGCCATCAATTTTATCGAACGTCATTTTCATGAACCTATTTCGATTGATGACATGGCTCAACAATGTAATCTCAACCGTTCTTACTTCAGCCGTCTCTTCCGTGAACATTTGTCAACAACACCTCAACAATTTCTCATCCAGTACCGCTTAAGCCAAGCTTGTGAATTGTTAAAAAATAGTCAATTAACGCTACAAGAAATCGCGGAGAAAGTCGGTTATTCTAATCAATTCAACCTATCTGCTGCCTTTAAAAGACAGTATAAAATCTCCCCGACTACCTATCGTAAAAAACACCGATAACTTAGTAAAATCAGCTTTTATTATCCTATTTCCATTAACAAGTCAATTAGCGGACATTTTAAACTCACACTGCCATTAGCATACTGACCCCCACTAATTAGGACACACCATAAAAAAGAGTGAGCACTTAGAACGGTAACTACCGATTCTAGTCTCACTCTTTTTATGATATCATTCTTCTAGTAACTTCTTAGCTAAGGCATAGTTACCTAGCGTCGCAGAGCCATTATTTTCAACAACAGGACGAACGATATAATCCTTTAAATCAGGAACAATCAGATAGCCATTCAACAACTGCTCAAAGTATTGATGCACACGCGCCAACATATGGTCTTGTGCCATAACACCCCCACCAAAAACAATCACTTCTGGTCTGAACATCATTGTAGCTTGTAGGGCTGCTTGAGCAATATAATAGGCCTGTTTATCCCAAACATCTGATTCTAGCGGGATATTCTCACCTCGAATACCTGTACGAGCTTCTAAACTAGGCCCTGCTGCCAGCCCTTCCAAACAACCTTTATGAAAGGGACAAACACCCTCAAAATCACCTTCATCTTGATGCTTGGCGACGTAAGTATGCCCCATTTCAGTATGGCCAATACCTCCAATAAAGTCACCATTCATATAGGCACCTGCACCTATCCCAGTTCCAATCGTGTAATAAACAAGACTATGAACAGTCTGACGAGCAATGACTTCACCATAAGCTGAGCTATTGACATCTGTCGTAATATAGACAGGAACTTGCAGCGCTTCTTTCAGTGGACTTAATAAATCAGTATTCCCCCAATTGGGTTTGGGAGTAGTGGTGATGTACCCGTAGGTAGCAGACATTGGGTCTATGTCAATCGGCCCAAAAGAGCCAATCGCAAGTGCAACGAGATTATCAAATTGCTTGAAAAAAGCAATCGTCTTTGCAATAGTTTCTTCCGGTGTGGTCGTTGGAAACTGAACTGTCTCCACAGTCTCAAAGTTGTCATTTCCAACAGCACAAACAAACTTTGTCCCACCAGCCTCTAAACTGCCATATAAAACTGTCATAATATTCTCCTTATCCTGTGATAAAACGTTTTCTCGACCTTATTGTAACAAAGGCTTGTCACAAGGTAAATCTACAAATTAAAGTAATCTTTAAACAATGAAAAGGAACTGGGAAGATTGAACAGTTCCTTTTTCGCTCAATAAGAAAAGTTTAACTTAAAGCTAGTAAATCTTGACCAACAGAGATATCACCTTCTTTTAAGGTTTTGATTGCTCTGTAATCTGCTGTATTGGTGACAACAAGCATCGTTGTATGATCAAGCCCAGATGAAGCAATCGTGTCTAAGTCAAAACTTGCTAGTAAATCACCGGCTTTAACCATTTGATTGACTGTGACGTGAGAGGTAAAGCCTCTACCACCTAACGACACCGTATCAATACCAATATGAATCAGCAATTCCCCTCCTTTGCTTGTTTTCAAACCATAGGCATGACCTGTTTCAAAAGCAACTGTCACCGTAGCATCACAGGGAGCATAGAGTTTGCCAGAACTTGGTTTAATCGCCACACCTTGTCCCATAGCCAAACTTGCAAATACTGGATCACTAACTGTTTCTAAAGCAACGACTTCACCTTGAAGCGGACTAACTAGAATCTCTTCTTTAGTCTCTTCAGTTGCTACTGAGGCAACTGAAGTATCAGACTTTTTTCCAGCAGGCACCTCATCTTCAAAACCAAAAAGATAAGTTAAAGTAAAACCAACTCCAAACGATACAGCAACCATTAGCAGATATGATAATAACTGACCATTTAGATAAAGAAGTGTTCCTGGGATGATTGTAATACCAAAGCTTGTCCCTGCCAAACCAAGAATTGAGGCAACCCAACCACCAATAGCACCTGCAATCAATGATAGGAAGAAAGGTTTACGATAACGTAAGTTAACCCCAAAGATAGCTGGCTCTGTAATCCCTAGAAAAGCTGCAAGAGCTGCTGGGAAAGCAAGAGCTTTTAGTTTTGGATTTTTAGTTTTTACACCAACAGCTACTGTTGCCGCACCTTGTGCTGTCATCGCTGCAGTAATAATCGCATTGAATGGGTTTGCCCCTGTATTAGCAACAAGTTGTGATTCTAATAAGTTAAAGATATGGTGGATACCAGTGACCACGATAACTTGATGAACTCCTCCAATAAGGAGACCTGCAATACCGAATGGTAATGAGAGGAGTGCCATTGTTGCCAAAAGAATGTAATTTTCAACTACATGGAACACTGGTCCAATCACAAATAAACCGAGTATTGACATCACAAGTAAGGTCACAAATGGTGTTACCAACAAATCAAGCACTTCTGGTACAGACTTACGGACCAATTTTTCAAATTTAGCACCAACAATACCAATGATAAAGGCTGGCAAAACTGAACCTTGTAAACCAACAACTGGAATAGTGCCAAAGAACATCATCGGTGTGACATCACCACCTGAAGCTACCGCCCAAGCATTAGGAAGAGAGCCCGAAATCAGCATCATTCCCAGAACGATACCAATCGTTGGATTACCACCAAATACTTTAAACGTTGACCAAACAACAAGAGCAGGTAACACAATAAAGGCGGTATCCGTCAATATCTGAGTGTATGTGATAAAATCAGCATTGTAAGCCGTTACACCAAGAAAAGTCATCACTTCTTCCCGAGTCAACAAGCCACGGAAGCCCATGAAAAGTCCTGTTGCTACAATAGCTGGGATAATCGGTACAAATACATCACCAAAAACACGAATATTGCGTTGGAACCAGTTGCCTTGTTGCGCTGCTTGTGTCTTTTGTTCACTAGTTGTTGCAGTTGGTAAACCTAAAGCGACCGCTTCATCATAAATTTTATTAACTGTACCTGTTCCAAAAATCAATTGATACTGACCAGCGTTGAAGAATGCTCCCTTAACTTTTTCGATATTTTCTGCCTTGTCTTTATCAATTTTACTCTCGTCAACGACCATGACACGCAGGCGTGTCGCACAGTGTGCAACACTTTTAACATTCTCACGACCACCGATTGCTGCGATGACCTCATTTGCAATCTGTTTGTTATCCATTTGCAAAATCTCCTTTTTTATTTTTTGAAAGCGTTAACTTTCGTTTTACAAGATTTATTTTACCACCATTCAAAAATATGTCAAGCGTTTTGCAGAAATATTTTTATTTTTGTCAAAAACCTTGATTTTTAAACGGAAAACGTTTACTATATAATTGTGATTGTATTGATATTTAACATTTATTTTCCAAAGGAGCAAAAATGATTATTCCTCAACACGTTCGTTACAAACGCTATAATGAGTGGACAGCAGAAGAAAAAAACATCTTAGAAGAACAAAAAAAGAAATCCCCGTGGTTGACCAACTATCATATAGAGCCCAAAACAGGACTTCTTAACGACCCTAATGGTTTTTCTTACTTTAACGGTAAATACCATCTCTTTTACCAAAATTGGCCTTTCGGACCTGCTCACGGCTTAAAATCATGGGTACACACCGAAAGCGAGGATTTGGTGCATTTCACTGAAACAGGCATCACTTTAGACCCAGATACCGCCAATGATAGCCATGGAGCTTATTCAGGTAGTGCGTATGCTATTGACGACAAGCTCTTTTTATTCTACACAGGAAATGTGCGTGATACTAATTGGGTGCGTACTCCTCTCCAAATCGGTGCCTATCTTGATAAGGATGGACAACTGACTAAAATTCCTAACGTTCTTATTCCACAGCCAGAGGATGTTACAGAGCACTTCAGAGATCCTCAACTATTCGAATACAATAACCAATTTTATGCTATCATAGGGGCGCAAAATCATAATAAAAAGGGTTTTATCAAACTTTACAAAGCTATTGATAACAATATTGAACATTGGTCTTTTGTTGGTAATTTAGATTTTAATAGCAATAGTAGCGAGTATATGATTGAGTGCCCCAATATCGTCTTTATAGATAATCACCCTATCCTTATCTATAGCCCACAGGGATTGGCTAAGACAGAATTAAACTATCAGAACATCTATCCCAATACTTACAAGATATGTCAATCGTTTGACACTGAAGAAGCAAAATTACATCATGCTTCACCTATTCAAAATCTAGACGAGGGGTTTGATTGCTACGCCACTCAAGCATTTAATGCGCCAGATGGAAAGGTATTTGCAGTCAGTTGGATTGGTTTACCAGACATTGACTATCCCACCGATCAGTTTAGCTACCAAGGAGCTCTAAGTCTAGTTAAAGAACTAAGTCTTAGTGACGGTAAATTATACCAATACCCTGTCTCCGCTATCAAAAAACTACGCCATAAAAAAGAAGGCTTAACTACAAAAAGAAGTACCACTAACACTTACGAATTATCACTTACGATTCCAAAAAACCAACTAACAGAATTAACACTGTTTGCAGATAATGCCAACCAAGGTTTCAAAATAACCATTGATACTCAAAAAGGTTATATAACGTTAGATAGGAGTCAAACAGACTATGCTTTCGATGTGGAACACGGTCAAACACGTACTTGTAGCATAAGCGCTAACGAAACTAAACTCAACATCTTCGTTGATAAATCTATCGTAGAAATTTTTGTCAACAAAGGCGAGAAAGTGCTAACAAGTCGCTACTTCCCAACCAAAAAGCAATCTGGTATCATAGTAGATAAAGACATCATTACTGGTCATTACTACGAATTGAGGTACTAAAATGGTCGCAAAACTAACAGATGTTGCTGAACTAGCTGGTGTTAGTCCAACAACTGTCTCACGCGTCATCAATAATAAAGGTTATCTATCAGAAAAAACCATTACAAAAGTTAAAGAAGCTATGAAAACCCTAGGCTATAAACCTAATAACTTAGCCCGTAGCTTGCAAGGTAAATCAGCTAAATTAATCGGTCTCATATTTCCCAAGATTTCTAACATCTTCTATTCGGAACTCATTGAACATCTTGAAATAGAACTCTTCAAAAACGGGTATAAGGTGATTATTTGTAACAGTCAAAACGACCCCGACAAAGAAAGAGAATATTTAGAGATGCTTGAGGCTAATCAAGTGGACGGCATTATTTCGAGTAGCCATAATTTAGGAATTGACGACTATCAAAAAGTCTCTGCTCCAATCATTGCATTTGACCGCAATCTTGCCCCAAACATTCCGATTGTGTCTTCTGATAATTTTGAAGGGGGACAAATTGCTGCTCGAACCCTGTTAAAAGCTGGTTGTCAGAACATCATGATGTTAACCGGAAATGATAACTCAAATTCACCTACCGGCTTACGTCTAAAAGGATTTAAAGCAGTCTTACCAAACGCAAAATCGTACAATATTCCTAGCGACTTTTCAGCTATTCGTAAAGAAATGGAAATCAAGAACCTACTCTCACAAGATAAGCCAGACGGTCTATTCATATCTGATGACCTAACAGCTCTCTTAACGATGAGGATTGCCGCAGATATGGGGATGGATATTCCTAAGACATTAAAAATCATTGGATATGATGGCACAACCTTCATCGAAAATTACCATGCGCAATTAACGACAATCAAACAACCCATTGATGAAATCGCAAAACTAACTGTCGATATCCTCTTAAAAAGCATTAGTGGAAAGGATATCCAAAAAGAGTATATTCTTCCTGTAAGTCTTCTTCCAGGAAGAAGCATCTAGGTAGATGGTCTACAAAAAAAGCTATTGAGCTGATTAACTAAACTAGTAAATGTAGACCAAGGAGCAAAGCCATCAACATTCTCCTTAGTAATGTTGGCAATATATAACCAGTTGTTCAAAATCCCTTCTGGTATGATGGTCATAACACATCAATAAGATGCTATAAACACAAGCCATATCTCCCCATATTTTGAAACTATATCTTTTATTTTCACTTTTTTTGGGATATAATAACAGACAACAAACGACTAGCATGTCACAAAGGAGAATACCTATGACAACACACTCTTTCCCTAATTATAGTTATGGCAGTCACTGCTTCGATGATATCCCTCATGTCTTGGCCAATAACCCTTATCAGAAAATTGTCTTTATCGGTGGTGAAAAGGCTTTAGCTAGCGCTGCTGATGAAGTCGCCGATATCTTGAAACAACACAATTATGACATAACAGGTCAGATTATCTACGGTAAAGAAGCTAACATTGATAACATCAACCGCTTAGCTCAACTCCAAGACGTTCAGGACGCTGATCTCATCTTTGGTTTTGGTGGTGGTAAGGCACTTGATACTGTCAAAATGGTTGCCAAAGTCAGCCAAAAACCTTTTATGACTTTCCCGACAATCTGTTCTACCTGCGCTGCTAGCACTACAGTCGCTGTACTCTATCACAACGACCATACCTTTGATTATTGTGGTGTGGCAGATGCACCCTTGCATATTTTTATCAATACCTCTATCATTGCCAAAGCACCTAGCCCTTATCTCCTAGCAGGCATTGCTGATGGTATTTCCAAAGGCCCAGAAGTCACTTATGCCAGTTCCGAAGCTGAAAGAAAGGGAGCTATCCTCAGTTACGAAGCGAAACTCGGCAGAGCAATCGCTCAATCCTCAGAAGATAGCCTCTATCGCTATGGTCAAGCTGCTGTTGACAATTCCAAAGCAGGACCTAGCCCTGAACTAGATGAGGTTGCTCTCGCCATTATCATCTCCACAGGTTTTGCATCAAATTTAGAAAATCAACCTACCCATTTCTACAGCACCTGTCATGCGCACGCATTTTACAACGGTTCGACCAGCGTTAAACGCGAAGGGCATTTCCTACATGGCATGGTTGTCGCCTTCGGCGTTATGGTGCTCCACGCTTATTTCGAGAATGATAGTGACCTACAAAAGGTCGCAAGCTTTAATAAGGCTATGGGATTTCCAACCCAACTATCTGACATCAATCTGACAGTCGATGATATTCCAACCATTGTCAACGCGGCGAAAAACACACTTGAATACCACCATACACCGTTTGAAGATGACGTCTTTGCTCAAGCCATCATTAAAGCCGATCAAATCGGACGTCAACTGGCATAAGATAGCTATCAAAACTGATAGCTATCTTTTTGGGGGCACAGCAATGAATTGTCCCAAGAGCTACAATAAAAGTGGACAAGATAGACTTCATTGATAGAATATCTTTAAAAACGAAAAAACTGGGACAATATGTACCCAGTTTTTGATTGCTTATTATTTTGATATCAGCGTTCTGCTATTATCAGTCTGCTGTTTGGTTCTCATTGATAAACTGGCGTAACAAGCCATTCACAAACTTACTTGACGTTTCGTCTGAGAATGTTTTTGCCACTTCAATGATTTCATTCAATGCAACCCTATCTGGCGTTGCATCATAAAACTTGATTTCGTAAAGACCCAAGCGTAACAAGGTTTTATCTGTCACTGTCAAACGTGATAAGGTCCAGCCTTTTTTCAAACGGCTTTCAATCAAGGCATCTAACTCTTCTTTATGGTCAGTTACGCCCTTAATCAAATGCAATAGGAAAACTGGCAAATCACGGACATCGTCACTTTCAACCTTGTCATAGTCGTAAGCGAATTGACTGGCATCAAGCATTTCCACACCTGACTCCATCGCAAATAAAGCTTGAAAAGCACGTTCACGTAGGTCTCGTCTGCTGTCTGTAAAGGCTTTAGTCATCCAAGAAACCCTCATCAAACAAGGCTTTCAAATCTGGTTTTGGTGTCTTTTCTGGAACAATACCAACGACGTGGACATTGACCGCAGAGACAACAACCTCAGCCATATCAAAGATAGCTGCTTTGACAGCTTTTTGAATACCTACTGAGACTTCTGGAACTTTGACACCATATTGCAGATGCACATACAAATCCACCGTCACAGAACTATCCTCAGCAGTTTCCAGATAAACACCACGACCTAGTGTTGACTTACTCAAACTGTCAGCTACTTTTTTGTTGTGAAGCGAATGAACACCGTCAACCTTAGTCGCTGCAATACCTGTAATCACCTCTAGAACACGTGGTGAAATAACGATTTCACCAATTGATTCAGTTGACATAGCATTTCCTTTCTATAAGGACGAGTCTATACTCACCCGATTTCCTAGCACCAAAAGGTCTAGGATTAGGCACGTGAAACGTAAGTTCCTTCAGCAGTGTTGATAATCAATTTTTGACCTGCTTCGATGAAGTCTGGCACGTTAACCACAAGACCTGTTTCCATTGTTGCTGGTTTACCAGAACCTGTAACAGTTGCACCTTTGATCGATGGCTGTGTCTCAGTAACCACTAACTCAACAGTTGTTGGAACAGTAACACCGATAACCTCTGTACCAAAGAATTGGATTTTCACTTCTGAGTTTTCCAACATGTATTTCAACTCGTTTTCGATATTAGCAGTTGGAATTTCATATTGCTCATAGTTTTCTGTGTCCATGAAGAACCCAGTATTATCCATTTGGTAAAGGTATTGAGCTGGGCGTGTTTCGATAATCGCTTGCTCAAATTTTTCATCTGGACGGTATGTTGTGTCAAATGTTGATCCAGAACGAACATCACGCAACTTCATACGCATGATGGTATTACCCTTACCTGGCTTGTGGTGGCTTGCATCCAAGACACGAATCAACTTGCCATCAGCGGCAACAAACGTCATACCTGCTCTAAGCTTACTTGCTTCAATCATTAGATTAGTACCTCTTTATAAAATAATTATCATCTCATTTTACCACAAAAGCCCATTTTGCTCAAATGTTTTTCTTTTTGGGATTGGCAAGTGGATTTTGAAGGAAAGTTGAGAACTACCTAGAGAGATTGGATAATCCAAATAATTGCATCACTAGGAAGATTTTCAATATCAATCCAGATAAATTCAATACCAATTTCTCCACTCTTAAAGTTTGACACATGGATGCCGTTTATACCTAAATCCGTAAGCTTTTAACCAGTTAATGACTCGAGCTCCTTTAACTAAAATACACCGCGTAAAATCCAGTCTCCTAGAATATCTTGCTTATCAACAGATTGAATAGCTTTACCACCTTCTTGATTGATGTATGCTTCAATAACATCACCAGATGATAAAATTTTAACAACAAAGTTACCTTAGGCTATTCCCTCAAAAAAGAGCCTCTAGCATCCTCTTAATCTCAATATATAATCCATCTTCTTTAGTCAACTTTCCGAGTGCTCTACGTTGCTCACTAAAAATAAGATTGGAATCTGGACTTATATTAAACTCTGATTCTGTCTTTTTTTTAAAAAATTCTTTACCATTAGGATCCTTTGTAAAATCATAAGTTTCCCCACTTTTGGAACTATCTAGTCTAGCTAAAGCCTCTTCAGGAGTTTTACAGGGAAGAAAATCTACATATTGACCCCAATAATCAATAAATTGCTTTTGTTTTATCACTAGTTCATCTTTATTTTTATTTCCTTTATTTCCTGAGACATCTATTTTTATATATGATGCAATAGATAGCTCGTTAATAATTTCACCCAAA
This sequence comes from Streptococcus fryi, assembly GCF_053206505.1. Classification (NCBI taxonomy): domain Bacteria; kingdom Bacillati; phylum Bacillota; class Bacilli; order Lactobacillales; family Streptococcaceae; genus Streptococcus; species Streptococcus fryi. The sequence continues at coordinate 25,172 of NZ_JBRUGW010000010.1, forward strand.
TTTTCATACTCCGACTCTGGAATATTTTTCGATACAACTTTTCCATTTTCTAAAAAATGACTCTTGATAAATTTAAACTCCCCTTCATCATAAGAACATCTCTTATCACCGTCTAACCAATAGTATTTATTTTGTTGCTCCTCTACTGCAGATGGTACAATATGATTTTTAACCATCTGTTCCGCTCCACCAGGTAGCTGCAAAACCTTCACATTATTCTTTAAATTTTCATTTGTTTCGTGTTCTATGACATATTCTATTAATGCCTTTGCTAATCTATCTTCAACATAAATCAGCTTCTTATCTTTATATTCTTCACCAAGTTCAAAGAAAGCATTTGGATAATCAACATTTTCATCAATCCGTATTTTATCACCGGTCTTAGATACTAATTTTATTGCTTCTTTAGGAAAATCCTTGACTAATTGAGTTGAATGTGTCGTTATAACAATTTGATGTCTCTTCTTTTTAGCTTGCTCTAAAATAAAATCTTTGAAACGATAAATAGCGCTTGGGTGCAGAGATATTTCGGGTTCATCAATAAGTACAAGCGCTCTATCAGGAGCGTTCAAAATATCATTTACAAGCAAGATCAGCCTAGCCTCCCCTGTACCTGCAAATGCCTCTGAATATTCTTTCCCATTTTTCTTTATCCATATAGTTTTAGAAGGTTTATTTCCACTCGATTTGGTATAGAAATTATGAGTTAAAATTTTTATTTCAGAATAAATCTCCCCCATAATCTCACTTACCTTTTCACAAACTTTATTATCAATACTTAGATTACTGGCAATCATTTCTCTATTATAGTAAGAATAAGTAGTTCTATCTTGTTTCAAAACTTTTGCAAGTGGATTTGATCTCTTCCTTATAAAATCCTGTTTACTTTTTTGAGTCGAAGTTGACTCAAAATCATAGTGGTAAAAAAATAAATCGAAGGCCGATACATACTCTTTACAGTCACAATATACCACATTCTTTGATAAAACCTCCCATCTCGTTTTGTGTGGACTACCAAGTTTTTTATATTCTCCCTGTGCTAATACATCCATACCATAACTTTCTTGTGGGCGAGCAGGTTCCCAATAATCTGGATTTTTATCTTTTTTAATTCTAGTTTTTAATACTTCTACTGTTCTTGCTGCCGACTGAAGATAGTAGCCATAGATAAAACATTGCCGATCTATGCCTTTTCCATCTTTTATTTCATCTACTTTTGTACTAAACCAATAATCACCAATACTCTTTCCTTTTGGCGCACCGTACAATGCTTGAAGTATTGAAGTTTTATTACTCCCATTTTGACCAACTAACAATGTCACTGGATAAGAAAACGTTATTTTTGAATTTTCTTCTAACGCTTTATATTTAGGAAAACGTATATGCTCTATGAAAGGATAAAAGTTATGTTTTGCAGTAAACATTTTCGTTAAATCATCTATTAATTCCTTAGTAGTACTCATTTTTACAAAATCTCCTCAAAGATGGCTTGAAAGTATCTGCCACTTGCTTCTGCCAATTTAACAGGAACTGCATTTCCAATTTGTTTAGCTAATTGTCCTCTATTACCAATAAAAACATACTCATCATCAAATGATTGCAACCTAGCGGCCTCTCGAGCACTCAAAGCTCGATCTTGAGTTGGATGTCCAAACCGTCCTTTAGAATAGGACATACACCCTCCTGTAATTGTTATAGAGGGTTTCGAAATATCCAGAATACCATATACATCTCCATGTCCACTTTTTCCTATATGGCATTTTAGTTGCATATTTTCTGGTAAGGAGTTTCGACTCCCACCATTATTTCGAATATATCGTATACGTTCAATATTGACTTCTGATAGTTTATTTGCTACATGATTATACACTCCGTTACCGATATATTCCTCACCACCCTCAATTCGTGGCAAATCCATGATAATATCAGCGTTTAGCCATTTTTTCAAGTCTCCATCACCATTTTTAGAATGTGTTCTCTTAGGTAAATCAATTTGAAAATTATTAGGCGTAATACTTTTCTTCACCCCGTGTAAAACTAGTCTTTTACGTGACTGTGGCACACCAAAATCTGCAGTGTTAAGCACATCATAAATACAATAGTAATCCTTATCGATTCCTTTTATAAATTTAGAAAAAATTGATTGATTTTTTGCTCTTGTCATGCCAGATACATTCTCCATTAACAAAAAATCTGGTTTAATTTCTTGAATTAGTCTTAGATATTGAAAAATTAATTGATTCCGTTCATCATTTTCATCATTAGTACCGATTGGTGAAAAACCTTGACACGGAGGACATGCAACCAATAACAATCTATCCGTAACATCTAGTTTAACTTTGGATAACAATTCTTCTCCTGAAATATTTGAAATATCTGCTACAAACAAAGAAACTTCCTTATTGTTGTATTGATAGGTTTTAGCGGCAACCGAGTCTATTTCAACAGCTGCTTGTACCGATATTCCAGCTTGTTTTAATCCACTTGTCGTACCTCCAGCTCCACTAAATAAATCTATTGCTACAATTTTACTCATTTCCAACACCCTTTATATAACTTCTTTAGCACCATTATACCACAAAACCCAGTCGTTTTTGACTGGGTTTACGGCTTTGTAAAGGCTTATTTCACCAACTTCTTCATCTCTTCAATACGGGCTACTGTGGCATCGTATTTAGCTTGGTAGTCGGCTTGTTTGTCTTGTTCTTTTTGAACGACTTCTGGTTTGGCATTGGCAACAAAGCGTTCGTTGCTGAGTTTTTTGCTTACCATGTCCAATTCTTTTTGCCATTTGGCTAATTCTTTATCCAGGCGAGCGAGTTCTTCTTCGACATTGAGCAGGTCTGCCAGTGGCAAGAAGATTTCTGCTCCTGTGATAACTGAACTCATGGCAAGTTCTGGTGCAGTAAGGGTAGAGGCAATTTCCAAATGCTCTGGATTGGTAAAGCGCTTGATGTAGTTGACATTGTCATTCAAGAAACTTTCGAGGCTCTCGTCAGTCGTCTTAATCAAGATACTGATTGGCTTAGATGGCGCCACGTTCACTTCTGCTCTGCTATTTCGCACTGAACGGATCAAGTCTTTAAGGCTTTCAACACCCTTGTGGGCTTGGGCATTTTCAAAGTCTGGGTTAACCACTGGGTAAGCGGCAGTCACGATACTACCCTCTGAAATTTGCCCGAAGATTTCTTCCGTCACAAATGGCATGATTGGGTGGAGGAGACGCAGGATTTGGTCAAGTGTATAGAGAAGCACTGAACGTGTGATGACTTTTTCAGCCTCATTGTCACTGTAAAGGACTTCCTTAGTCAACTCCACATACCAGTTGGCAAATTCTTCCCAGATGAAGTTGTAGAGGATGTGTCCTGCTACACCAAACTCAAACTTGTCAAAGTTGTCTGTCACCTTACCGATAGTTTCGTTGAGATTGTGGAGAATCCAACGGTCAGTCACGTTTCCGACTTCACCTTGAGCAACCTTCGCCACATTGGCACGCGCCTCATCAAGTGTCAATCTATCATTATTCATCAATATATAACGTGAAATATTCCAAATCTTATTGATGAAGTTCCATGACGCATCCATTTTTTCATAAGAGAAACGCACGTCCTGTCCTGGTGCAGAACCATTTGACAGGAACCAACGCAAGCTGTCGGCACCGTATTTCTCGATAACATCCATCGGGTCAATACCGTTACCAAGTGACTTAGACATCTTACGGCCTTGCTCATCACGGATAAGACCATGGATAAGGACGTTCTTGAATGGACGACGACCTGTGAACTCAAGCGATTGGAAAATCATACGAGACACCCAGAAGAAGATGATGTCATAGCCTGTAACAAGTGTTGACGTTGGGAAATAACGTTGGAAGTCTGGATTGTCCACATCTGGCCAACCCATTGTTGAGAACGGCCATAAGGCAGAACTGAACCAAGTGTCTAGGACGTCTTCATCTTGTACCCAGCCATCGCCTTCTGGAGCTTCTTCACCAACGTACATGTCACCAGCTTCGTTGTACCAAGCTGGGATTTGGTGGCCCCACCATAATTGACGTGAGATAACCCAGTCGTGCACATTTTCCATCCATGAGAGGAAGGTGTCGTTGAAGCGTGGCGGGTAGAAATCAACCTTGTCATCGGTGTCTTGGTTGGCAATGGCATTCTTAGCCAACTGGTCCATTTTAACAAACCACTGTGTTGACAAGCGTGGTTCAACCACAACACCTGTACGCTCTGAGTGACCTACTGAATGCAAACGGTTTTCAATTTGGACAAGAGCGCCAAGTTCTTCTAATTTCTTAACCGTTGCTTTACGAGCTTCAAAACGATCCATACCAGCAAATTCGCCTGCAAGCTCATTCATAGTACCGTCATCGTTCATGACATTGACTTGTGGCAAGTTGTGACGTTGCCCAACGAGGAAATCGTTCGGGTCATGGGCTGGTGTGATTTTCACAACACCTGTCCCAAATTCTGGGTCAGCGTGTTCATCAGCAACAATCGGAATAGGCTTATTGACGATTGGCAAGATAACGTTTTGACCAATCAAGTCCTTGTAGCGTGGGTCTTCTGGGTTGACGGCAACAGCCACATCGCCAAACATGGTTTCTGGACGAGTTGTTGCGACTTGAAGGGTGCGTGAGCCATCTTCAAGCATGTAGTTCATGTGGTAGAAGGCACCCTCAACATCCTTGTGGATAACTTCGATGTCAGAAAGGGCAGTACGTGCTGCAGGATCCCAGTTGATGATAAATTCACCACGGTAAATCCATCCTTTCTTGTAAAGGTCTACAAAGACCTTGCGAACAGCTTTTGACAAGCCTTCATCAAGCGTGAAACGGTCACGCTTGTAGTCCAACGACAGCCCTAGTTTGCCCCACTGCTCGCGAATGGTCGCTGCATATTCATCTTTCCACTCCCAGACTTTTTCAAGGAAAGCCTCACGACCTAAATCATAACGCGTAATCCCTTGCTCACGCAAACGCTCCTCAACCTTAGCTTGAGTGGCGATACCAGCATGGTCCATCCCTGGCAACCAAAGCGTATCAAAGCCTTGCATACGTTTTTGACGGATGATGATATCCTGCAAGGTCGTATCCCAAGCATGCCCCAAGTGCAACTTACCCGTCACATTTGGCGGTGGAATAACGATTGAATACGGCTTAGCTGTGCTATCGCCTGACGGCTTAAAAACATCTTGGGCTAACCAAGATTGGTAACGACCAGCCTCAACCTCGGCTGGATTGTATTTTGATGATAGTTCTGTCATTTTAGTTCTCCTTATTCTGTTAAATAATAATATTTTCCATTTTGAATAATAATTTGCGTCTCTTTACTTAATACATCATCTGTAGTATTGTTTAGTTGCAGCTGATCTCCCATCTGTTCCTTTATCTTTTCAGCAATAGTCTTATTCATTTTTTTATATTTCAAGTCATTGTTGACAATTCCAGGTAAATAGAAAACCGCTGCTTCAAATCCTTTTTTAATGATTCTGGTCTTATGAGTTTGAATCCCAAGATTGTTAGTTTGTTTTGCATGCCATGTGGCAAGTCCACCTCTAACTTCGTTTGACTGATTCAAATAGGAATCAAAAACCGAGTAACAAAATTCCGAAGTAACTTTTCCCTTATTTAGTAAATAAGATAGACGCCCAATTTCTTCTTGTGTTGAGGTCAGATAGCTTTGAAATCCAATAAGTTTATCAACTTCAAGAACAATCTCCTTATATTTGTGATAATCTACTTTATCATTTGAGGTTATAATATCTCTGATTGATAAATTTACTTCTTGCAATAGCACCATTGACTCATCTTCATGACGAGCTAAGCTATCTAAGCTTCTTTTTCTCATTTCCTCGTTTTCAATAATTTCAGTATTAAATTTAGAAATTTTACCCACTTTAGCAATTAAAGACAATATTCTAGCTTTGAAATTGGTTTGTTGAAAATCTGCAATTTTATCAATTCCAACTTGGATTTTTTCAAGTTTGGCATCTACTTCCGCCATATAATACTGCCCTACAACCATAGATGCCACATTCATAGCATTAGCCACTATCTCTCCTGCTTGTCCTATATTTTGTAAATTTGACAACTCATTTGGCTTCACTTTGAGTAAATGAGCTTGACCAGCTAATTGACCATCTATGTGATATCCTCCCCTGACGGCTCCTATCATATCCCTAGCTTTATATAGTTCTGCTTCCGGAGGTATGATTACTTTATATAAGTCAGCACTACTTAATATATCATTTATATTCTGAATATGCTTTTGATTGTTCTTCTTTTGAACATGATTTATCCCTTGTGATAAAACAGCATTTATCTTTGCGAGGATTTGTTTATCTCTGATTTCATGCATTGTTTCTATTTGTATGTTATCTTTTTCAGACATGCTTATAACTTTAGGAAGTAAAGACAAGAATTTCTCGCTTTCCCCAACTGATAAATCGTCGTCTGAACCAATTACTTGTGTAGAAGAATTTGAGGAAGTTCTCTTAAGAAATTTCATCTTGTATATGAAAATCCCCAAACCAAAAAAAGACAAACAAATAACGATAATAAAAAAATCCAGTCTCATCTTTTTCTCCTTTATTACTGTTTAAGACATATAGTTTATACTAATCTCAAGCTAGAAATAGTCAGTCCACTGGGCTGGATATTGCGTTTGCCACCAACTCTATCTTTATCCCGTCTGGGTCTTCAAGATAAAGGGCATGGTAACTGCCACTGGCATAGGGGTACTTATCGTCATAAAGGAGCTTGACTCGTCTAGTCAGGAATTCTTTGCGCCAAGCGTCAATGTCATCTGGTGTCCCCGCATGAAAAGCGAGGTGATTCAATCCTGTCCGACAACGATGATACTCTTCATCTAAAAAGGCTTTTGGCGTTTGCACAAACACCAAGTATATCTTTGCTTTTTGATAAGAAAAGCCAAACTCCCATTCTTGATACAGCTCATAGCCTAACTTTGTCAGGAGAAAATCATAAAACGCACGGCTCTTTGCCAAATCGGAAACATAAATTTCAACGTGATGTAACATCATTTCTCCTTTCAAGTTAGATTCTCGTGAACGATTGACACTTTTCACGGCAACAAGTCTTACAGGAACGTTCGTACATGTGATGACGGAAAATCCTATGAGATATGCTATACGTCATGTATTTGTTTCAATTGTCTTAGAGTTACAGTTCTCGCACCTCTCGAACTGCATCAATACCTCTAAACGCTACTGTATCGCGAACGACTTGTATCACCAAGAGGTATAGAAAATCCCTGCCCAGCTCACGCTAGACAGGGACGAATTTCAATCTTAAATCCGCGGTACCACCCAAATTCGGGTTTTCACCCGCAACTCTCTGTTTAATTGTCAGACATCAGCAACTCTTTTGTCATCTGTGTGGGTTTCCCAGCATCGCCACTTTCTGAAACAGATGAGGACCAAAATACCTCTGATACGCCTATTCTAACAGATTCTAAAACAAAATGCAATCATCATTCGCCCTTAAATACAACACCGTTTTCTTTTAACTTTTCAATCGTTACTTTTCCGATTCCTTTGATCGCTAAAACTTCCTTTTCAGTAACCTTCTTAAAATCGTCTAGCTCTAACAAATCATGTTCTGACAAGATTCTGACAATATCCATCTTGATATTATTAAAAATCGGTGAGTGTATGGCTCTCAGCCATTCTCCAAATGCTAATAAGTCTTCCTCTAAGTCAAAGATACCTTTGTGACCAAAAACTGGTAATTCACCAGTCAAATCAATAGTCATATGGTGTAATATGCCCTCCAGCATGATGTTTTGAAGGAAAAAAACTTCCATAGGGTATAGAGCAGAGCGCAACGAATCCATACTGAATGGGACAAAAAATTCCGCTGTTTCAATCTCACCAATGTCTAGCACCCATTCTTCATTCATAAAGAAATCTGTCGTTAATGGATTGATGCGACTTAGCTCCTCAAATAAGACCCTTGCCTCATCTAATTGTCCAGATAGAATCTTGGACAATATCACATGTAACAAGACACCATCTTTGATTTGATAGGTCTTTAAATCCCTACGATAAAAGTCTTCGACTTTGCGATAGTCACCAACCATATTGTAGAAAGACAGCATTGAAAAAATAAAATTAGGTGGATAGTATAATGGCTTTTTCCTGTCAATTAACTCAATCAATTGCCTTGCTAGTGCAAGAAACCCCTCAGCAATAAAATACTCCAAACAGAACATCATCCCCTGTAAATAGGGTCTTGCCTCCCATATCTCCCAAGAAGGACTACCGATTTGTTTCCACAAGGTCACGGCACGGTCATAGAATACGAGCACTTCTTTCAACGTCTTTTCACTATTTGAGTCAGTGTCTGCAATCAGCAATTGCAACTCTGCTTGAAAATAATCGGAATCCAGTTCAAGAACTCTCCTTAATAATTTCTTACGTTTCGTCGTATTAGGTGTGTGCATGGCCTGTCTAAAAATCTCATCTGCCTCTTTAAACTGGAATGTGCCACTCGCCAGCAATTGATTTAACATGCCAATTTCTGGATACTCACCTTCTCGCTCATAGTATTGCATCATGGCGACATGGACATCGTCAAAATTTTGACTTATACGGCGCTCTACTATGATTGGTTTCTGCAAACGTTCAAACAAATCTGCTTCCTCAGATGACATTAGTTTGACGTCAAGTTTTTGTTGTCGCTTCAATTCTTTTTTGCGATTTTTTGGTTTAGACATAACCTGTCCCCTTTATCGATAACCTAAAAGTCTTTTGTCTATATTATAACAAAAAAATCAGCCATCGATGACTGATTAGAGTGATTTAATCTTTAAATACAACACCGTTTTCTTTCAGTGTTTTGATTGTTGCAGGCCCAATACCTTTCAAGGCTAACAACTCTTGCTCCGTCCAATTCGTAAAATCTGAAATAGACTGGATGCCTTCATCATAAAAGTTTTTCAATCGTGCTTCTGGCAAACTTTCAAATTCTGATAAGCTAGAGAATGCTTCAAAACTAACTTTAGAAACTTGCTCTTGCACTGCTTCCACCATGACTTGTGCTTGCTCAGCAACTTGAGTAACTACCACTTCTGCCTTTGTCAAAGCCTTATCAGCAACTACCTGACCTTGACGTTTCAAACGGCGTAACTCTTGACGCAATCTTTTTCGACCTTGTGTAACCTTACTTCCCATCATCTTCTCCTCTTAATAATGTCTTTGTCCAAATAGACCATCTGGTAACTCATGAAAGGACTTGCCTGCATGATAATTAGCAAATTTCGTTCGGATGTAACGATATGCATCTAGCTTACTCTCGTAACGGATATAAGCATCAGCAGCACGTTCATCGCCATGTTCTTCAAGGGTACGACGGCTTTCAGCCATAGCCATCTCGTTAATCATCATTTGATTCTCCACCCAAGCTTCAAAGTCTTTTAAAAATTCCTGTTCGTATGTCATGCTAACCTCCCTTCCACTTACTGCCAAAAGCCATTATACACAATCTTTTCAAAAAATTCAATAAAGTCTTGCGCCTCGTTAGTAAGTATGATATGATAAAGGTGTTGCCGCTATAGTTAAATGGTATAATAGAGCAATGGTAATGCTCCGTTCCGAGTTCAATTCTCGGTGGTGGCATATATAAGACACCTGAAACCTTGATTGTTCAAGGTTTTTTTTGTTTTCTAGACGCTATTCCCCATCTATTAGCGACTGGCAAGTTCAACCACTGATAAGCATTACTACATTTGAGTAGCCATTAAAAATGGGAGTGTGACAAAAATAGTGATGCCGTAGCAATCGATTTGTCGTCGCACTCCCTTAAAACTGATGAGTTGAACTCTTGATGATACATCATCTACCGTATCATATAGCTATGACTAAATTATCATATAGAGATAGTATTCCCATAGACGCATTGACTAGCTCTTATTTGATTTTTGCTTCTTCTGGTATCATCAAACGTTTATCTTGTTTTTCTGTAAAGGGTACTCTCGGTGGGCGAATACGTTCTAAACATTTGACTACATTTTGACCGGTCTCATCAAATTTTAGGACAGCGTAAAATGGGTCATGATAGAAGAAAAAGGTATAGCCTTTCTCGTAAGCTTCGTTAATCCATTTGGTTTTAGCCTTGATAGAGTCCATAGGATAATCATCAACCGCCGCAACCCAGAGGGGATTACGATGGGCATGAGTCAAGAGCGTGTCAGCCATATGAATCATGGTCTCGCCATCTTGGTGCAACAGGATAATACAATGTCCATTACTATGACCTCCCGTGTGATGCATTTCTATACCATCTGCAACCACTAACACATCACCAAAGGTCACTACCTGCTCTTGAATAGCTTCCCAGTTTTCTTTGAGATAGGTTCCTCGCGTCCGTGCATTAGGATGTCTCACCTCATCCCACTCAATCGTATGGATATAAATCCTTGCATTTGGAAAAGTCGAAACAATCTCTCCATCACACAACCGCGTTAATCCTCCAGCATGGTCATTGTGCATGTGGGTCATCATCACCACATCAATATCATCAGGGGTTAAACCAAGTTCATCTAAGCTAGCTAGAACGTCATTCTCAGACAGTACACTTAAATTTCGGCGTTGCTTAGCATTTAACTTTTCTGTCCCTAGACTAGCATCAATAAGGTAGCGTTTCTCCTTGTACTCAATCAATATTGGGTCGGTCAAATCCGCCATAAGGCCATCTTCGGTTGTTGGGTAAAACCGAGACCACACCGCCTTGGGCACAGGACCAAACAAGGTTCCCGCATCAGTGTATTTATCAGCACCTCTTAACCAAGTCAATGTCATTTGACCAAATTGGTAACGCTGCAACATAAAATCCCTCCTGTTTAAGTCCCATTCTTACTTAACAATAAACCACAAAGATAAACGATATAACAAAATAGAAAATAGAGATAAGAGGTTACGTATTTGCTTTCTTATCTCGTCACAATCACGGCTGTTCCTTGCCCTCCACCGATACAAAGTGTTGCCAGACCACATTTAGCATCACGTTTTTGCATCTCATGGAGCAAGGTTACAAAGATACGAGCCCCTGATGCACCAATCGGATGCCCAAGAGCAATAGCACCTCCATTGACATTTACAATATCTGTATCAAGACCAAGTTCTTTATTCACTGCACTCGCTTGAGCTGCAAAGGCTTCATTAGATTCTATCAAATCAAGGTCTGCAATACTTAGACCAGCCTTATCAAGTGCTTTGCGTGTAGCATATATCGGACCACAACCCATTAGTTCTGGCTCTAGACCAGCACTAGCATATGCCTTAATCGTTGCTAAAATAGGCAGACCCAGTTCCTCAGCTTTATCACGACTAGTAACCACGACGGCGGCTGCACCATCATTGATACCTGAAGCATTTCCCGCGGTCACTGTGCCGTCTGTTTTAAAAGCTGGACGCAGCTTGGAAAGGCTCTCAAGAGAGGCATTGGCACGAGGGTATTCATCGGTGTCAAAAACAATTGGTTCTCCCTTACGTTGAGGAATCTCAATAGGAACAATCTCATCTTTAAATCGCCCTGCTTCAATAGCAGTTACTGCTTTCTGTTGAGACGTCACCGCAAACCTATCTTGTTCTTCGCGACTTATGTCAAATTTTGTAGCGACATTTTCAGCTGTAATCCCCATATGAATTGGCTCAAAAGCATCTGTCAAGCCATCGCGTAACATGGTGTCAACAACTTTTGTATCTCCCATACGTGCACCCCAACGTTGATTTTGAAGGACGTAGGCAGCTTGACTCATATTTTCAGTCCCACCAGCAACAACGATATCGGCATCACCTAGTAAAACAGCTTGTGCTGCTAGCTGAATGGTCTTTAGCCCCGAACCACAAACCTTGTTAATAGTATAAGATGGTGTTGCAATCGGAATACCCGATTTAACACCAACTTGACGTGCAACGTTTTGGCCCAAGCCAGCACTTAGAACATTCCCAAAAATCACTTCATCAACTAACTCAGGAGAAAGATTGATTTTTTCTAAGGCGCCTTTGACAACTGCAACTCCCAAATCTACTGCCGAAACGTCTTTTAGGGAACCACCATAAGTTCCAATCGCTGTACGAACAGCAGATACAATAACCGCTTCTCTCATCTCTTTTCCTCACTTTAAGCTTAATATTGAAACATTTCTCTAATCTTATGACTTAATGTATCAAATTAAGTCATTTTTTTCAAGGATAAAACAAGACGATAAGACAGGCTCTTTTGAAAGATAAATAAGCTCTATTGTAAACACACGTTACAATCTCAACTGTGCTAAAACCATCTTAGCTTCAGAGAATATTTCCTCTATAATCATTTTTGCCGGCTTGATGTCAGAGATGAGACCTGCAATTTGCCCTGCCATCAACGAACCTGTATCAACATCACCATCTTTCACGGCACGAGATAGAGCCCCCATAGTCATTGCTTCAAGCTCATGACGAGATAAATCTTGCTGCTCCAGTTCTAAATACTTGTCTGTTAAAGCATTTCGTAAACAACGTACTGGCATGCCATGCTTACGACCAGTAACAACCGTTGAGGTATCAACCGCTGACAAAATAGCTTGTTTATAACTCTCTGGGATAGGGCATTCTTGAGCAGCTAGAAAAGCAGTCCCCATTTGAATGCCTTCTGCTCCTAAAGCATAAGCTGCTAGAAGCCCACGACCATCGGCAATTCCTCCTGCACAAATCACAGGAATGTCAAGGTGAGCTACGACCTGACGCGTCAAAGCCATAGTTGTCATCTCACCGATATGTCCGCCAGCTTCCATACCTTCAGCGACGACAGCATCACACCCCAAATCTTGCATCTTTTGTGCTAACTTAACAGATGGAATAACTGGAATGACAATAATACCTGCTTCTTTCAAACGGGGCATATAAGGTTTTGGTGTTCCTGCGCCCGTTGTAACAACCTTGACTCCTTCTTCAATTAAAACTTCAACGATTTCAGCAACATTAGCCATCATCAGCATCAAATTAACCGCAAATGGTTTATCCGTTAAGAGCTTAGTTTTCTTGATTTCTTCGCGTAGTTCTTCTGCCGTTAACCCTCCAGAAGCTAAAATACCCAGCCCTCCAGCATTAGATACAGCACTGACTAATTCATGTCGTGAAATTTGCGCCATTGCTCCTTGTAACACAGGGTATTTAATCCCTAATAATTCTGTCACTCGATTCATCTTAATACCTCCTCTTTTTCCTAGGTTAGAATACCATATCTTGAATGCGTTTTCAAGATATTCTTGAGATATTCTTTAGCATAAATGAAGTAGCTGAATAGGCAAAGATCCAGCAAGTCGAAAAAAGACAACCCTAACTTAATAGGGTTGTCGGATACTTAAAGAGCTATTTCAGATTACTCGTCTTCATCATCTTCGTCAGATGCGAAGAGGTCATTGACACGTTTGATGTTATCTGTACCGTATTCAACGATATCAACATCTTGGTCAAGAAGGACACCATTCAAGAAACCAATAACCATCGGCATGTTCATACCTGCATAGAAATCAATTTCTTTACCTTCAAGCATAATTCTTGAGACAACGTTTGCTGGTGTTCCACCTAGTAAGTCTGCAAAGACCACGAGTTCATCAAAATCTGCTGTTAATGCTTCAAATTTTCTTCTAAAGTCTTCTGGACCATCTTCTGGTAAGAGTGCGACAGTATGGATAGAATCCTGTGGCCCCATAATCATCTCTGTACTATGTTTCAACTCCTCACAGAAGCGACCATGACTAACTAATACTAACTGTTTTCCCATAGTCTTAAACCATATTTAATCCAGCAAAATGGCCAAGAGCTGAAGCAGCAACTGCAAGAGCGATGATAATCAAGATTGCTTTAGTAGATGTCATACCTTTGCGACCAAGGAGCCAGAAGACAAATCCTGTAAAGAGCGCTGGTACAAGGCGTGGGAAGATTGAGTTAAGAAGGTCTTGAATATCAATCACTTTCTCACCAATGTGTGGAGCCCAAGATACTTCAAAGTTAATCATTGTTGCGATAAGCGCACCAACCATGAAGACACCCATAACAGATGCTGCGTCAACAATAGCGTTCAATTGGTCACGCATTGTTGTCACAAGTTTAACACCTTCTTTGTAAGCAAACTCTAATTGTTTCCAACGGAAGATATCATAAGCGACTGCTACTGCTACCCAAAGGAAGATACCAACTGGGCTTCCACTAACAGCCAAACCTGCTGCGATAGAACCCATGATAGCTGGTACAAGTGAACCAAAGATTGAGTCACCGATAGGAGCAAATGGTCCCATCAAACCTGTTTTGATACCGTTAACCGCATCTTTAGAAGCCACACCTTCTTGTTCTTCAAGGGCAAGGTCAATACCTGTAATCAACGTATGGAAGAATGGAGAAGTGTTGAAGAATTGCATGTGCATCTTCATCATTTCTTTCAATTCTGGAGTACCATCTCCGTACATTTTACGCAATTGTGGTAAAAGCATGTAGAGGTAACCTGAAGACTGCATACGCTCATAGTTCCAACCAAGTTGGAAAGTGAACAAGCTACGTTTGTTGATTTGATTAAAATCTTCTTTAGTTAATTTGTAATTAGATTTCGTCATCGTCAATTTCCCCACTTTCTGAAGTTGTTGTTGGTGCTACAGCAGCCACTTTGAAGCTATTTTTGTAATGTAAGAATGAAAGGAAGAAGCCGATAATAGCGATACCAATCATTGAAAGACCTTTGAAGTTATTAACAAATGATAATGCTGCATCTTCAGCAACCAAACCGTTAACTGCACCTACAACACTTGACATAGCACCACCTAATGCAGATACATTTCCGTAAAGCACTGTCAACATCGCTGTAAGACCGAAACCAAGCGCCAAGTAGTGAAGGTTACGTTTAACTGGTAAGTAGTGAAGCAAGATAGCAAAACCTAGACCTGGAAGCATACGACCAGCAAGAGTAAGACCTTTAGCCAACCATTCTACTTGAGCTACTCCTTCTACAAGTAATTTAACAAAATCACCACCGAAAGCAAGAGCTAAGAATACTGGAAGGGCACGAGATGCTGCCCAAGGAATAGCACCTAGAAGATAGTTAAGTTCAATACCTTTATAGTCAAAACGTTCGATTGCCGCATCCACACGGTGAGCGAAGTAAGTTGTTGTCATACGACCAAGAACGTCAGTATAAACAAGCAAGCTTGCTACTGGAACAGCGATTGTTGAAATCGCAATTTCTGGATCAAGATTTTGAGATACAGCAAAAGCTGTCGCAAGAACTGCACCTGAAGTCGCATCAATACGAGATGCACCACCAAACGTACCTACACCAAGTACCACAAGCTGTAAGCTACCACCGATGAACAAACCTGTTGACATATCTCCCATCACAAGCCCTGTGATAAAGCCTGCAAAAACTGGCGAACCAGCAGAAGATACAATCGTCAACTCATCACAGATTTGATAAGCTGAATACAAGGTAAGTAATAATATTTGCCACCATTGAATCATAATAGTGTTCCTCCTTAAAAATTTACGTTTTTATTACCGACATTATCTGACTTTCGCCAACAAAGGCAAGAAGTCTTTGGCAACATCGCCAGGCACCATTTGAGCAATCAAATGCACACCTTTAGCATCAAGGGCATCAAAATCCGCGATGTCCTTATCTACGACGTTAATTGAGCGAGTCACCGAACGTGTTTCAGGTGTTTGAGACATATTTCCTACGTTAAGCTCTTTAAGCTCTACCCCGTATTCTACAAGACGTAGGAAACGTTCTGGATAGCGTGCCACGATAAATAGGCGTTGTGAATCATATTTTCCTGCTAAGATGTTATCCGCTGCTTTTTTCACAGGAAGAATACTCAATTTAACACCTGGAGGGCAAGCTAATTTCAAGCCACTCTTCTCAATATCATTTTGAGCCACATCATCGTCAATAACCATGATACGACTTACATTTAATTTGGTTGCCCAAAGGTTAGCAACCTGACCATGAATCAATCGACCGTCGATTCGAGTTCCGACAATAGCCATGTCATTTTCCTCACATTTCTATAGGTTTTATAATTGGTTTTTCAGAAAAGACCAACTCTTCTCCATACCTGCCTTCTGTTTCGAAGACCACTATCTCATTAACTCCTTTCTTTAAGTATCCTTTTGGTAAGTAGAGAGAGACAATTGGGCCTCTATCCCAAAAACGACCAATATTAACATTATTAACAAAGACAACACCTTTGCCAAAAGCTGACATATCAAGGTAAGTATCCGCCAATTCCTCTAAGTCAAAAACATAACGATAGAAACTTGGTTGATTTTCTTGCCACTCTTGGTCAAAATCTAGCTTAGAAATATCTGTCAGGGGCATTGGATACTGTTTCCAGTTGCCAACATAGTGTAGGTCTAACATCAGACCTCTACCCAGACCTTTTCGCTGTGTCGGTGCTGTTAGCTTACTGCCATAGTTGACACGCCCCATGTTCTCGACAAGAACAGTCAGACGATTGTCTTTTTCTGGCAGTGTCACAAAAATCTCATCACCAATCTCTTCTTGATATTGGGTTGTGACATGTTTATGATTTAAGTAAAGTTGAGCCCTGTCTCTTGCATCAATAATGCGGATTTTCTCCTCATTATCGCTATTACGTTCAACTGTGGTCTCATAAAGAATATAACCAACATTTTGCCCTAGTTTTTCCATATTAGCTGGATAAAAACTATCAACGCAATCGCTTACATTTTCTAGTGTGTTAAAGAGACTAACTTTATCTTTTATACTCACCGTTTCAAAAGCCTTAGCTGGCTTAGTGAGTGGCTCACTATAGGATAATTCTGGATAGCGTTCTTTGAGCAAGGCCTGTAAGGCATAGAACTTACGCGTTGGATTACCTGCCTCATCTAAGATAGCATCATAATCATAGGAAGTCACCTGTGGTAAATCTTTTTGATTACGAGCCGAGCAGCCATTCATAAAGCCGAAGTTTGTGCCACCATGGAACATATAGAGGTTGACTGAGCCGAACTCTAGTGCTTCCATAACAGCACTAGCTAATTCATCTGGGTCTCTACGAATAACTTCTTCGCCCCAACGGTTGAACCAACCATCCCAAAACTCCATACACATGAGTGGCCATTTCTTACCATATTCATCAAAGAAGTCTTGCATCATCTTGAAGTTTTCAGTTGCTCGAGAACCAAAGTTCCCCGTCACTAAAATATCATCTTCAATCAGACTACCTGCTTTCAGAGTCGCTCTCCAAGGGCCATCTGAAGTGAAATAAGGACTTTCTAGACCATGTTTATCCATCAACTGACGAACCTGTCTAAGATAGGTCTTGTCCTCGCCGTAAGAACCAAACTCGTTCTCAACTTGGAACATCAGGACATTACCACCTTGTGACAACTGGTGTTTGGCTAAACGTGGAATTAAGAACTGATAATAATCATCAACATGCTTGATGAAGGCTGGATCAGAACTTCTCACACGCAGGTCCTCATTCAATAACCAAGCTGGTAAACCACCGAACTCCCACTCTGCACAGATGTAAGGTGAAGGTCTCACAATCGCGTAAAGACCAAGTTCCTGCGACAGCGTCAAAAAACGTTCAAAATCAAGGATGCCATCTGTCACAAACTCCCCTTTTTGAGGTTCGTGCATATTCCATGGGATATAGGTCTCAACAGTATTGAAACCTAATGCTTTAAGGTTATATAAAGAATGATACCAATCATCTGGGTGTACACGGAAGTAGTGAATACTTCCGGCTAAAATCTTAAATGGTTCTCCATCTAGATAAAACTGATCCGAAATCTCGAATCTTGTCATGTGTTTTACCACCTTTTTTAATTACATTGTTATATTAACATAAATCACTGGTTATATCAAGCTGTTTTAGAATTTTTTTTACATTTTAGATTTTTTTCATACGTAAAAGTTATTTTTTTAGTATAATAATGGTACTGATTAATAGAAAAATCAATTACTCAAAAAATATAGAAAGGAAAGTATAGAAAATAAATGAGAGTCCCAAAATATCAACTCATTCAAAACGATCTTAAGAAACAAATTATCTCAGGAAAATTTGAAAACGGAGATAAATTTTATACTGAATCAGAGCTAAGTAAGCTCTACAACGTTAGTTCGATAACGGTTATCCGTGCGATGAACGAACTCGTTAAAGATGGCTATCTTGTTCGCCAACAAGGAAAAGGAACGTTTGTCTCTCGTTCACGGAAAGGGAAACTTGTCGAATTTTCTGATATTGAAATTTTCCCCCTAAAGAATGAGTCTGTCACCGTTATTTCTATTGAAAAAGGTAACGATGACTTTTATCTCGACAAACTTGGACTAGATAAAAATGACTTCTACTATAAGATTGTTCGTTTACGTTCAGTTGGTAGCCAACCATACCTTTACCAACAATCTTATATTCCTGAACGCTATATCCTAACTCCAAATGCTAAACCTAGCCATTTCCAATCAGTTTACCAACGCTTTAAGTTAGACTTTAATATCCACATGTCTGAAGAGCCTTTTGTTGAAACAAATGAAATCGCTCTTCCAACACCAGATCATATCGCTAAAGCTCTCAAGCTTGGCGAAGACGAGCCTAGTATCTTACAAATTCGTACTACGCGCCAAAATGGTACTGATGAGCATTTAGAATATATTGAGAGTTATAAGCATTGGAAATACTTCAAATTTGAAATTTCTGTCAACAAGCGTTAATATACCTGTCATGCTCTCCTACTAGGAGAGCTTTTTAGCTGTCCTTATCATTTAGATGACGATGGTGGGTTATTTTGTAACGAAATTGATCAGCCCTCGCTACACTTAAAGTGAACTCAATGATACGATTTTTACTATTATAAGTCTTTCGAATTAAATGCAGAACAGCACTTCCTGTTTTAATATTTAATAGTTGTGCTTCCTGTTCAAGAGCTATACTAGCGTAAAATTCTTCCTCCGCCATTCTGATGACATGGCCAAAATCATCATAAAAAATATCATATAGCGGTTTTCTTTCCAAATCCTCTTTACTAATTCCGTCAAATGATTCAGCCGGTATATAGGATCTCTCCAACATCATAGCTACACCATCGGCACTACGAAGTCGTTCTATCTCAAATATAGGATCATTAACAGCTATATTTAATTGACGAGCAATTTGTTCATTAGCTTGAATCTTACTAAAAGCAATCGTCTGGGTGCTGGGAACCTTGCCCATCTTTCTCATCTGCTCTGTAAAACTATATGCTGCTGACAAATCGACAGCTGGTTCACTAATTTCAGATACATAAGTACCCTTACCATGTTTTTTATAAATGAGACCCCTATTTTCCAATTCTTTAAGAGCTAGCCGCACCGTGATACGACTAACGCCAAATTTCTCCGTCAACTCACGTTCAGATAGTAGCTTGTCGTTTGCGGATAATTCTTTGCGAATGGTAACTTCCAAAGCATCTACCATTTGTAAATACAGAGGTCTATCATTATCTGTATCAAGCATTGGATCACTCCTTCCAAGTAAACGCTTACACTTGTTATAACAAGATTATTATAAGCTATTTTTTTAAATTCGTCAATCTTTTTAAAATAGTTATTTTAGAACTATAACAGATAGGCTTTTAAGTCTGATATCAGCATAAAACCTACACTATAAAACATTCTATTGACTATCTTCCAATAGTAAATGCCTCAAGATAGACCTTCATTATCTAAAAAAGTAGCAATGGCACTAGGAGTGCTTAAAATAACAACGTCTCCTTCAAATGCTTTCATATACTCCGATAATTGTGGCTCTGTTTTGATAGGAAAATCCCAAACAAATCTCAAAAATGCCCAATATTCCTTATCAAATTTTTCTTTGAAGGTTGCAGGCATCTCACTTCGAGTGCTCCTATCTCTATAGAAAGCCAGCGTTCGTTTCAATACGTTCTTGATACAGGACAAACGACCCTTTCGCAACCAAATCACCTGATCAGCATACTTTAATCTCAAAGGTAGACTACTGCTGTAATTACCATCTATAATCCACTTTGACTCTTTCGTCATGAATGTCATTAAATCATTTAAGTAGCTTTCTCTAGCTTGTGCTGAATAATCACCACTATTCCATAAAAAATCCAAATGCAATAAAGCACACTGCCTTTTTTGTTGAAGTTGTTTTGCAAAATGAGTTTTCCCAACTCCAGGACTACCTATAACTAATGTCTTCATGTTTTATACCAAACTTTCTATGATCATATTCGCAAGTAACTCATATCCTTTCCGACCAAAATGCAACCCATCATCTAAGCTACCTTCTAATAAGACTGATAATGGAATCTCCTGTGTGTGAGCCATAAATAAGGCATAAGCATCTAAAACTTCCACATTTAGTGACGAGCAAATAGCCTTGATAGCTTGAGCATAGTTATCCACCAAGGCATTATGCCTGTAGTACTGTTTCTCCTCATCTACTGGAGTCGGGGTCAAAAACACCAACTTAGTAGCAAGTTGCTCAGATTGATATTTCTTGATAAAGAGAGTCACATTCTCCTTAAACACCTGTAGAGGTATCTGCTTATTTAGAGCCAAGTCATTGGCACCTATCAAAACAAATGCCACGTCCATAGGGCCAAGCTCAATCAACTGGGGTAATTGCCTAAGTAAGTCAAAACTATTATAGCCTGAAACAGCTGAGTTAAACACTGTTAGTCCGGGACGTTTGCTCTTTAGCAGATGTGATAGCATGGGCTCAGGGGCTCCTTCCCTTCTTGCAAATAAACTATCGCCTATCAAATGAATCTTCATATCAACAACTCCTTTTTTCTGATATGATCTATTTTACCATACCCACAAAAGAGGTTGGGAACAAGTCCACAACCTCTTAATACATTTTATAATAAGCATTTGGTGCAATTGTTGACTAGGTTTGTCAAGCTTTCAAAAATGCAACCACAAAATCACTTTCTACGAAAGCATACCTTTTATATCATCATCAACTATTAACGTTTAACCATTGTTTTACGGATATCAAGAGCTACCGCAACGATGATAACAATACCTTGGATAACGTTAGTCATATCTGGTGTTACACCGAGGTAAGTCAAGCAGACTTTGAGCAATTCAAAGACAAATACCCCAAGCAAGATACCAGGCACAGTTCCTTGACCACCCGCAGTTGAAACACCACCGATTGTCGCCGAAGCAATCGCATCCAACTCGTAACCCATACCTGCACCTGCACCTGCAGAACCTGTTTTAGCTGACAAGAGGAATCCTGCTAAACCATAAAGGAAACCAGCAAGCAAGTAGATTTTAATTTTAGATAAACGAACGTTAACCCCTGATACTTCAGCAGCATTTTCGTTGCCACCGATGGCATACATGTATTTACCGTAGCGTGTTTTATTGTAGAGTACCCACATGACAAGTCCAACGACAGCTGCAATAATGGCGATATACGGAACAACACCAAAAATCTTACCTTGTCCAATCATCACAAATTCGTCTTTAAAGGTACCAATAGGCTTACTTTCAGAATAGATCAAAACAAAACCATAAGTCATGATTTGCATCCCTAATGTCGCAAGGAATGGTGGTACATTTAGGAACGAAATAATCAAACCACTGATTAAACCAAGGGTAGCTCCCACTGCAAGTGCTGCTAGTAAAGCCACAACAATCGGAAGATCTGGCAAATTAGGGAAGAATTTCTGTGCAAAATCAGGACGTTGAACTAAAGTGGCCGTCACAATAGCTGTCAAACCAACGATACGTCCTGCTGCTAAGTCAGTTCCACGAATAATCAAACATCCTGAGACACCAAGAGCGATGATAAAACGCACTGAGGTGTTGGCCATGATATTTCCTGCATTACCTACAGTAAAGAAGTTATCCTGCGTTAATCCTGTGTAGAGAATCATTGCAGCAACAACAATATACATAGAGTTTTTCGTCAGAAAGTCCCCTAGATTAAAACTTTTTGCTGTACCAGCAGTTGGTAGTTTAGGCATTTTACTTTTTCCTCCTAATCATTAGTCATAAACTTAGTTGCCAATGTCATGACAGCTTCCTGTGTCGCTTCTTCTTTGTTTAAGAAACCTGATACACGGCCTTCACACATCACCATAACCCTGTCTGAAACTCCTAGCAATTCTGACATTTCAGATGTAATCATGATAATTGATTTTCCTTCAGCAGCCAAGTCATTGATGATTTGATAAATTTCATATTTAGCACCAACGTCAATACCACGAGTTGGTTCATCCAAAATCAAGATATCTGGGTTATTTGCCAACCAACGTGCCAAAATAACTTTTTGTTGATTTCCTCCAGACAAACTTTCAATATGAGTTTTATTGCTCGGTGTCTTAACACGAAGACGTGAGACATTCTGATTCACGACGTTATTCATCTTGCGATCATCCAAGAGTCCAAAACCGCCAACATATTGTTTGAGAGCTGCGACAGAGGCATTATCTGTGATCGATAAGACACCAAAGATACCGTTATAACGTCTATCTTCTGTTACCAGAGCAATCTTGTTTTGAATAGCAGCAGATGGGGTCTTAATTTTAACTTCTTTACCATTGAGAATAATTTTGCCTTGCTCTAAGGTTCTCATTCCATAAAGAGCCTCCATCAACTCTGTTCGTTGTGCCCCTACAAGTCCACCAATACCAAGAATTTCACCCTTGTGTAAATCAAAAGAAGCTTCTTTAAAGGACAACGGACTTGGTGATGTCATATTCTCTACACGAAGAACAACCTCATCACTAACCACATTGGTTTTCGGTGGGAATAAACTAGTCAATTCACGACCAACCATTGCTTGGATAATCTTAGCCGTTGTCATTTCACTAGCTGGCCAAGTTCCTACATACTGACCATCACGCATGATAGAAATATCGTCTGAAATCCTTAAAATTTCATCCATTTTATGAGAAATATAAATGATTCCAATATTTTTCTTTTTCAACTGTGCGATAATTTCAAACAGCTTTTCAACCTCGGATGTGGTCAAGGAAGAAGTTGGTTCATCCATGATAACAACTTTAGCATGGTGTGAAATCGCTTTGGCAATTTCAACAGACTGCATCTGAGATACTGTCAGTTTGTCTAGTAATGTTCTGGGATCAATATGAAGACCTACTTCATCTAGCAACACCTTAGTGTCTTCATTCATCTTAGCATGATCAATCAAGTTAAACTTACCCATAGGGTAGTTTCCTAAAAAGACATTTTCTGAAATGGACATCATTCTGATAGGTTGTAATTCCTGATGGATCATTGATATCCCTGCATCAATAGCCTCTTTAGAATCTTTAAAGTCAACCTCTTTGCCATCAAAAATGATTTGTCCTCCATCACGATGGTAAATCCCAAACAAACACTTCATCAGTGTGGATTTCCCTGCTCCATTTTCCCCCATCAGGGCATGCACTGTACCTGGCCTGAGTTTAAAATCAACTTTGTCTAAAGCTTTAACCCCAGGAAAGGTTTTCGTGATCTGTTTCATCTCTAAAATGTAGTCACTCATCTTCCCTAACTCACTTTCACCCTTTTTTAGTTAACAAAAATATGTCCCCACGTGCTGTATGACCATAGACTCTGTGGCACCTGGGCTCGTGAGAACATATTGGATTTCTTAATTGGTTACTTATTCAATGTCGGCTTATTTGTCCTTAGCGCGTTCGTCGTAACGTGCCTTAGCTTCTTTAGTTGTTTCTGTTTTAGCTTCAGCTGGTTTAAGTTCAGCATCTTCTGACTTAGTTACTTTAACATAGTTAACCCAGTAGTAAGAAGATACATCTTCACCATTCATCAACTTAACAGCAACATCTGCTGCAGTGTGTGATTGGTTAAAGTGGTCATTAAGAACAGTACCAGTCAATTCGCCTTTGGCAAGTAATTCCATAGCGTCTGGAATAGCATCTACACCCACAACAAAAATATCTTTACCAACAGTACGTCCTGCTGCTTTGATAGCTGTAACGGCACCAACAGCCATACCATCGTTGTTTGCAAAAACAACTTCAAGTTTATCACCAAATTGTTCAAGGGCTGAAGCTGTCATTTCTTGACCCTTAGCAGTGTCCCAGTTTGCAAGATATGGTTCTGCCAATGCTTCACGTTTGATGCCTGCATCATCCAATGCTTTGACAGAATAACTTGTACGTTGTTGCGCATCAACGTTTGCTGGGTCACCAAACAATGTAATATAAGTAACTGTTCCGTCGCCATTGATATCACCTTTGCTGTCTGTTGCAGCGATGATTTCACCTTGGAAAGTTCCTGATTGTGTTGCGTCTGCACCAACGTAAGTTGTTTTACCTGGCCAAATGTCAAGTTCAGCAACTTCTGGTTCGCGGTTGATCAATACAACTGGGATATTAGCTGCTTTAGCTGAATTGATGATCGCACCAGCTGCAGTTGGGTCAACAAGGTTTGCCAAGATAACATCTTTACCTTGAGCGATAAAGTTGTTGATTTGCTCTGTTTGAGTCGCTTGGTCTTGTTTACCATCTTGGATATCCAACACGTAAGTATTACCTGTTTTTTCACCAAGTTCTTTGAAATACTTGTCAAGCTCTTCACGGTAGAGGGTCATAAAGTTGTCATCAAATTTGTAAATAGCAACACCTACATTATAGGTTTTTCCTGAACCATCACCTGAACCTTCATCAGCTTTTTTGCTGCCACAAGCAACCAAGAGAACAGCGACAAAGGCTAATGCGAGAAACTTCAATGCTTTTTTCATTTTTTTACTTTTCCTTTCCTTGTATTGAAGTAACCAATTGTGTTAAAGAAATTTTGTAAACGTTTTCTTTATAATGATATACTATCTAATTTTTAAGTGTTTGTCAATCTCTTTTTCATTACCGGAATTGGTATAGACCCTGTTTTCAAAAGACACTGATACAGTATTTCTTGATGAAAACTCCATAAATTTAAGTTAAAAATATAAATTGGTATAGATAACTAAAAAGAACTTTACAATCCGAAAGTTCTACTTAATTATTATTTACCCCTAACAACCGTCATCACAGCAACCACAACAACTGCGCCTATAATGGCTGGAAAAATATAATAACCTGCCACTTCTGGACCAAAGTTACCAAACAAACGCTCACCCACCCAAGAACCTGTCATACCAGCAAAAATATTAGATAAACATCCTTGCTGTTTTTTTGTATTGGCTATTGACGCTGCTATACTACCAATAATGGCTCCTACAATTAGTCCCAACATAGACATCACCTCTCTTTTTTAAACTAAGTTAATTATAACATAGACAGACAATATGTGACATGAGGGACTAGGCAAAAAAAGAACAAAATGATATAATCATTACAAAAATACATCATTCATTATGGAGGATTTGACATGATTTCTTATGAAAAAGTTCGTGAATCTTTGAGAAGCACGACATTTGGCTTAGCTATCTATCATCTGGTTATGCTCATTTTAGGAATATTAGGAATAGTTTTCCTCTTATCTGCCTTGTTCATGTTCAAAAATGAATTTAATCAAGCCATACAAGACAGTGGCGCCCCAGAATTACAGTTCTTATCTATTTTTGTGATAGCAAGTTCTGTGATTTCACTATTTATGGAAGCATTATTGACATTTTTAAACTTTAAAAACGCTAAACTATTACGTAACGAACAAACCCCAAAACCAACTGCTTACTACATCGGTATCACTTATGTTTCTATAGGCCTTATTTTCGGGATCTATAATAGCTTAACAGTTGAAGGGGCTAATGTCATCGGTCTTATCATACCAATTAGTGCATTAGCTGCTTATGGTTATGCCATTTACAAATATTCTATCTACAAAGGGAAAGATAACCAAGGTTCAGAAGACATCTTCCAATAATCATCAAAACACTTCAAAGGTGAGAGCGACTCTAACTTTTGAAGTGTTTTTTATATAACAGAACCGACATTAAAAACTACAGATGACTCTGTGCTTGGCTAAATATCTAACTGAATTGCTGAGGAGGCGCTAACAAGCCCCGTTGCCGTTATACCAAGTAGACGAATCGCCTTATCTTCATTTTCTAATTCAGCATATATATCTTGAACATGCCTATCAATTTCTTCACTATCATTCACAGGATGATCCAAGCGTCGACGCTTTGTTACTGTCGAAAAATCAGCATACCGTATCTTGACAACGATAACTTCCGTCAACCTATTATTTTCTTCTAACAACCGAGCCAGACGCTTCGCGTGTTTGCCTAACTCAAGAAGTATATCTTCTGTTTCACGTAAGAGCTTACTATATGTCTTCTCACTGCTGATTGATTTGCGAATCCGATCGGCTCTTACAGGCGACTGTGATATTCCTCTAGCTTTTCGGTATAAATCATAACCAAACCGTCCAAAATGATCAATCAGATCAGATTCTGACAATTTCAATAAATCCTGCCCATTAAAAACAGATAAATCATGCAATTTAGCAACTGTTTTTTGACCGACACCATGAAATTTTTCGATAGGTAACTGTGCTAAAAAGGCTTGGGCATCGTCAGGCAAAATCACTGTCAAACCAGCTGGTTTTTGATAGTCACTAGCCAGTTTTGCCAAGAATTTATTGTAGGATACCCCGGCTGAACAGGTTAACTGTGTTTCTTTCCAAATATCTTCTTGAATAAGCCTTGCTATTTTGATCGCAGATTTTAAGCCTAATTTATTATCTGTGACATCAAGATAAGCTTCATCAATGCTCATAGGTTCAACCAAATCGGTGTAACGTCTGAATATCTGTCTAATATCTTGTCCAATGGCTTTATATTTGGGATAATTCCCCGATATAAAGATAGCCTGTGGACAACGTTCGTATGCTTCCTTGGTGCTCATGGCAGAGTGAATGCCATAGGAACGAGCAATATAATTACACGTTGAGACAACACCTCTACCTCCGCTTAATCTAGGATCTGAGCCGATAACAACCGCCTTACCTCTCAAAGATGGATTGTCCCTTTCTTCCACTGCAGCAAAAAAAGCATCCATGTCAATATGAATTATTTTCCGAGAGATGTCATTGATTAAAGGAAAAACTAACATACAACCCCCTTCTATTACTATTATCTCATAAAAAAATTAGTTTAACCTCCTCTAAGCCCCATAAATGATGCATGATCTCGAAAAAACTTTGTGATATTGTGAAATTAAACACAATGATATAATACAGTTGTTCTTTTTGAAAAAACTGTGCTAGTAAAGAAATCGCTTTAAGTGCCTATTTTCTCTTGATGAAACCGATTACTGTATGTTATTATAAAGTCGTAATTGTAACAGTTATTGTTACTAGAATATAGGAGTAATAAAATGGCAACTGTAAAAACTAACACTGACGTTTTTGAAAAAGCCTGGGAAGGCTTCAAAGGAACTAGCTGGCGTGATAGAGCAAGCGTAACACGCTTTGTACAAGACAACTATCAACCATACGATGGAGATGAATCTTTCCTTGCAGGTCCTACAGAACGTTCTCTTCATATCAAAAAAATCATTGAAGAAACAAAAGCACACTACGAAGCAACACGTTTCCCAATGGATATCGACAGAGCAACTTCTATCGCTGACATCCCAGCTGGATTTATCGACAAAGATAACGAAGTCATCTTTGGTATTCAAAATGATGAATTATTTAAATTAAACTTCATGCCACGTGGTGGTATTCGTATGGCTGAAACAACGCTTATCGAAAACGGCTATACTCCAGATCCACTTTTACATGAAATCTATACTAAGCATGCAACTACCGTAAACGATGGTATCTTCCGTGCTTACACTGCTGATATCCGTCGTGCTCGTCACTCACACCATGTTTCTGGTCTTCCAGATGCTTACTCTCGTGGACGTATCATCGGTATGTACGCTCGTCTTGCTCTTTACGGTGCAGACTACTTGATGCAAGAAAAAGTTAACGATTGGAACTCAATCACTGATATCAATGAAGAAACTATCCGTCTTCGTGAAGAAATCAATCTTCAGTATCAAGCTCTTCAACAAGTTGTTCAGCTTGGTGATTTGTACGGTGTTGACGTTCGCAAACCTGCGATGGATACAAAAGAAGCTATCCAATGGGTTAACATTGCTTTCATGGCAGTTTGTCGTGTTATCAACGGTGCTGCAACATCTCTAGGACGTGTGCCAATCGTTCTTGATATTTACTCAGAACGTGACCTTGCTCGCGGAACATATACAGAAGAGCAAATTCAAGAATTCGTTGATGATTTCGTTCTTAAACTTCGTACAGTTAAATTTGCTCGTACAAAAGCCTTTGACGAAATTTACTCTGGTGACCCAACATTCTTGACAACATCAATGGCAGGTATGGGTAACGATGGTCGTCACCGTGTTACTAAGATGGACTACCGTTTCTTGAACACACTTGACAACATTGGTAACTCACCAGAACCAAACTTAACAGTTCTTTGGTCAGACCAATTACCATACGCTTTCCGCCGCTACTGTATGTCAATGAGCCACAAACACTCTTCTATCCAATACGAAGGTGTAACAACAATGGCTAAAGATGGTTACGGTGAAATGTCATGTATCTCATGTTGTGTATCACCACTTGATC
Source organism: Streptococcus fryi (assembly GCF_053206505.1). Taxonomy (NCBI): domain Bacteria; kingdom Bacillati; phylum Bacillota; class Bacilli; order Lactobacillales; family Streptococcaceae; genus Streptococcus; species Streptococcus fryi. The sequence continues at coordinate 53,769 of NZ_JBRUGW010000010.1, forward strand.
CAGAAAACGAAGACAAACGTCATAACATCCAATACTTCGGTGCACGTGTTAACGTTCTTAAAGCTCTTCTTTCAAGCTGGAACAACGGTTACGACGATGTTCACAAGGATTACAAAGTCTTCGATGTTGTAGAACCAAATAACTCTGAAATCTTCGAATACGATGAAGTTATCGCTAACTTTGAAAAAGCACTTGACTGGTTGACAGACACTTATGTAGATGCAATGAATATCATCCACTACATGACAGACAAGTACAACTACGAAGCTGTTCAAATGGCATTCTTACCATCATTCCTACGTGCAAACATGGGATTCGGTATCTGTGGTTTCGCAAATACTGTTGATTCACTTTCAGCGATTAAATACGCTCAAGTTAAACCAATCCGTGACGAAGACGGCTTCATCTATGACTACGAAGTTACTGGTGATTTCCCACGCTACGGTGAAGATGATGACCGTGTTGATAACATCGCTAAATGGTTGATGGAAGCATTCTTCACTCGTTTGAACAGACACAAACTTTATAAGAACGCTGAAGCTGCTGTGTCAATCTTGACAATCACATCTAACGTTGCTTACTCTAAACAAACTGGTAACTCTCCAGTTCACCGTGGGGTATTCTTAAACGAAGATGGTTCAGTGAACACTTCTAAAGTAGAATTCTTCCCACCAGGAGCTAACCCAACATCTAAAGCACGTGGTGGTTGGTTGCAAAACCTTAACTCACTTTCTAAGTTAGACTTCAACCACGCTAACGACGGTATCTCATTGACTACACAAGTATCTCCAAAAGCACTTGGTAAAACATTCGATGAGCAAGTAGACAACCTCGTTCGTATCCTTGATGGTTACTTTGAAGGTGGAGGTCAACACGTTAACTTGAACGTTATGGACCTTCAAGATGTTTATGACAAGATTATGGCTGGCGAAGATGTTATCGTACGTATCTCAGGTTACTGTGTTAACACTAAGTACTTGACTAAAGAACAAAAAACAGAATTGACACAACGTGTCTTCCACGAAGTTCTTTCAATGGACGATATCGCTACTGAATTGTCAGGTCAATAAAATGAGGCTCTTTGTCAACTGTAGTGGGTAGATGAAAAGCTAACATCTGGAGAGAATCAGATTGGTTCTCTCCTTTTTGATGTTCAAGGCAATCAAAATCCTTCTTTTAAAGTTGTCAAAGTTTC
>NZ_JBRUGW010000011.1:0-53286 GCF_053206505.1 Streptococcus fryi
ATTCCATATGAGGCTTTCTAATGATGGTTTGCTTGCTTTTCATTATAGGTCATATGGGACTTTTTGATACTCAAAAGGCCCTATAATCTCTATGGTGGAGTTACCCACTACAGAAATTATAGAGCCATGTTTTCTTTTGGCGTATAATGGTTTTGCATCTTGAGGGGGTTTCTCTTGTTTTGGTTGACTACAAGTATACCTCATCGAGGTGTTTTTTTATGCCATCAAGTGGCTAACTTCATTTTAGAACTTTTAGTTGTCAATGAAGAGATATAGTAAGCGTTTAAATTTTGAAATTAACTAGTATTTTTTGATAAAATGTGATAAAATGAACTTGTAGTGAGTGATAACTCACAAAAATATGAGGAGGCCTATATAATGCCAATCGTTTCAGCAGAAAAATTTGTCCAAGCAGCTCGTGAAAATGGTTACGCTGTTGGTGGATTCAACACTAACAACCTTGAATGGACACAAGCCATCTTACGTGCAGCAGAAGCTAAACAAGCACCAGTTCTTATCCAAACTTCTATGGGTGCTGCTAAATACATGGGTGGTTACCGTGTTGCACGCAACATGATTGCTAACCTTGTAGAAGCAATGAACATCACTGTTCCAGTTGCTATTCACCTTGACCACGGTCATTATGAAGATGCTCTTGAGTGTATCGAAGCAGGATATACATCAATCATGTTTGATGGTTCACACCTTCCAGTTGAAGAAAACCTTGCAAAAGCTAAGGAAGTTGTTGAATTAGCTCATTCTAAAGGTATCTCAGTAGAAGCTGAAGTTGGAACAATCGGTGGTGAGGAAGATGGTATCGTTGGTACTGGTGAATTAGCACCAATCGAGGATGCTGTTGCTATGGTTGCTACAGGAATTGACTTCTTAGCAGCAGGTATCGGTAATATCCATGGTCCATACCCAGCAAACTGGGAAGGTCTTGACCTTGATCACTTGAGAAAATTAACTGAAGCAGTTCCAGGATTCCCGATCGTATTACACGGTGGTTCAGGTATTCCTGATGAGCAAATTCAAGAAGCTATCCGTCTTGGTGTTGCGAAAGTTAACGTTAATACAGAAGGTCAAATTGCCTTTGCTAACGCAACTCGTGAATTTGCACGTAACTACGATGCTAATGAAGCAGAATACGACAAGAAAAAACTCTTTGACCCACGTAAGTTCTTGGCTCCTGGTATCAAGGCTGTTCAAGAAGCTGTTGAAGAGCGCATTGATGTTTTCGGTTCAGCTAACAAAGCATAATCATCGCAAATTTAATATCAAGTCTACCTTTATTGGTAGGCTTTTTCTATCTAGCTAGTTTGATACTATATATTTAGAAATCAGAATGGAAATCTAGTTTAAAGCTTTCAAATCTATCCTGACCAATTAAAGGTGTAATTTTGAAAAAAGAAACACTTGCCAAGTCGCCATCTTTTTGATAGAATATTATGGTATGTGGTGCTAGCACATCCGTAAATAGTGATTAATATAGGAGGAAAATGTAACATGGCTAAAGTATGTTATTTCACAGGACGTAAAACTGTTTCTGGTAACAACCGTTCACACGCGATGAACCAAACAAAACGTACAGTAAAACCTAACCTTCAAAAAGTAACTGTTCTTATTGATGGTAAACCAAAAAAAGTTTGGGTTTCAGCTCGTGCGCTTAAATCAGGAAAAGTAGAACGCGTTTAATAAGAATGTCAAAACCAGCTTGCTGGTTTTTTCTTTTGTCTAAACTTCTAACTTTTTACATTTATCCTATAATATGATAGAATAGAGTGACAAAAACTGTTTTAGTTACCCCAGTGGTCAAGAATATTAAAAGAGGACGAGATATGACTGTAAAAATTAACACAAAGGATGGTCAAATTGAACTATCAGACGATGTCATTGCAACTGTTGTTGGTGGTGCCGCAACAGAGATTTTCGGTGTCGTTGGTATGGCAAGTAAGAGTGCTTTGAAAGACAATTTTCAGGCTCTCTTGCGTAAAGAAAACTACGCTAAAGGTGTTGTTGTGAAGTCGACTGAAGATGAGGGTATTGCTGTAGATGTTTACACAGTATTAAGCTACGGTGTCAAAATCAGTGAAGTATCAAAAAATATTCAAGAGCGTGTCAAGTTTAACCTTGAAAACCAACTAGGTATTTCAGCAGATAAGGTGAATATTTTCGTTCAAAATATTAAGGTTTCAGGAGAATAACAGTGTCAAAAATTACAACAAGTTTATTGCAAGAGATGGTGCAGGCTGCTGCAACAAGGCTCAGCAAACAGGCAGAATATGTGAACTCCCTCAATGTTTTCCCAGTGCCAGATGGTGATACAGGTACAAACATGAGTATGACGATGGATAATGGGGCTAAAGAAGTTGCCGATAAACCAGCTAATACTGTTGGTGAGGTTGGTCAGATTTTAGCTAAGGGGCTTTTAATGGGAGCTCGTGGTAACTCAGGTGTCATTACCTCGCAATTATTCCGTGGTTTTGGACAAAGCATAAAAGATAAAGTAGAGTTAGATGGTAAAGACCTTGCTCAAGCCTTTCAGAGTAGCGTTGAAGTAGCTTATAAAGCAGTTATGAAACCTGTCGAGGGGACTATTTTGACTGTTTCTCGTGGTGCCGCAACCATTGCACTCAAAAAGGCAGAGGAGACAGATGATGCCATTGAAGTCATGCGAGCTGCGCTTGACGGAGCCAAGCGAGCACTGGCTAAGACTCCTGAACTTCTCCCGGTTTTAAAAGAAGTTGGTGTTGTGGATTCTGGTGGACAAGGGCTTGTCTATATTTATGAAGGTTTCTTAGCGGCATTAACAGGTGAATATATCGCTTCAGAAGATTTTAAGGCAACTCCAGCAACCATGAGTGAAATGATTAACGCTGAACATCATAAATCTGTTGCTGGTCATGTGGCGACTGAGGATATTACATTTGGTTATTGTACAGAAATTATGGTGGGCCTTAAACAAGGTCCAACCTATGTCAAGGATTTTGATTATGAGGAATTTCAATCATATCTTAGCGGTTTAGGAGATTCGCTTTTAGTTGTTAATGATGATGAAATTGTTAAGGTACACGTCCATACAGAAGATCCAGGGCTTGTGATGCAAGCTGGTTTGCAGTATGGTGCCCTTATTAAAGTTAAAGTAGACAACATGCGTGGGCAACATGAGGCTGAGTTAGCTAAAGTTCAAGATAAGACAGAAGTTAAAGGTGAGCCTAAGCAATACGGATTAGTAGCAGTTGTTGCTGGTGATGGTTTGTCAGAAATCTTCAAGTCACAGGGAGTTGATTATATCATCTCGGGTGGCCAAACAATGAATCCTTCAACGGAGGATATTGTTAAAGCTATTGAGAGTATTAATGCTAAGCACGTCATTATTTTACCAAATAATAAAAATATCTTTATGGCTGCTCAAAGTGCAGCTGAGGTTGTAGGAATTCCGGCTGCAGTTGTTGAAACACGTACGGTATCCCAAGGATTTACGAGTTTATTAGCCTTTAATCCAGAATCTAGTTTGGAAGAAAATGTTGAAGCTATGACAGCTAGTCTTTCGGAGGTTGTTAGCGGTAGTGTGACAACGGCTGTGAGAGATACAACTATCGATGGCATTGCTATTGCCGAGAATGATATTTTGGGCATGGTTGATGGTAAGATTGTTGTTTCTCATGCTGATATGGAAACGTCTCTGAAAGCAACTCTTGATAAAATGGTTGATGAAGATAGTGAAATTGTGACGATTTATGTTGGTGAAGAAGGTAGTCAAGACACGGCTGAATCGCTTGTGGCTTACTTAGAAGCAAAGTATGATGATATAGAAGTCGAGATCTATCAAGGAGACCAACCAGTGTATCCATATTTGATGAGTGTGGAGTAAGATGTTAAAAAATACCAGAGCAAGTGATTGGCTCTGGTATTTTTTGAGTAATGCTTATATTTGACCATTCAGGGTTAAAAATAGACCATTTAAGATATAGTTGACTTTTGAAGGTCTAATTGTGTTATACTTAATTCATCAAGTGATGAGATGGATTGACTTATCATTGGTAATAATTTTGAAGGAGGGCTTTGGAAATGCCTACTATTGTATCATTATTCTTTCTACTATTGTTAGTCCTTGTTGCTCTTATCGTTGTTGGTAGTGCGCTTTATGTTGTTCGTCAACAAACTGTTGTGATTATTGAACGATTTGGTAAGTATCATGCAACGTCAACATCAGGTATTCATATTCGTCTTCCTTTTGGGATTGATAAGATTGCCGCTCGTATTCAACTTCGCTTGTTACAAAGTGACCTTGTCGTTGAAACAAAAACCAATGATAACGTGTTTGTAACCTTAAATATTGCAACACAATACCGTGTTAACGAGCAAAATGTAACCGATGCCTACTATAAATTAATTCGTCCAGAAGAACAGATCAAATCTTATATTGAAGATGCTCTTCGTTCTTCAGTGCCAAAACTCACTCTTGATGAATTGTTTGAGAAAAAAGATGAGATTGCTTTAGAAGTCCAACATCAAGTGGCTGAAGAAATGTCAACTTATGGTTACATCATTGTGAAAACCTTGATTACAAAAGTTGAACCTGATGCTGAAGTGAAACAGTCTATGAATGAAATCAATGCAGCTCAACGTAAACGTGTGGCTGCACAAGAATTGGCAAATGCTGATAAGATTAAAATTGTAACAGCTGCTGAAGCTGAAGCTGAAAAAGATCGTCTTCATGGTGTTGGTATTGCCCAACAGCGTAAAGCCATTGTTGATGGTTTAGCTGATTCTATTCAAGAATTGAAGGAAGCTAATGTTAGCTTGACTGAAGAACAAATCATGTCTATACTTTTGACCAACCAATATCTTGATACGCTTAATAATTTTGCGAGCAAAGAAGGAACAAATACACTATTCTTACCAAACAATCCAAATGGTGTAGATGATATCCGTACACAAATTTTATCAGCGTTGAAAGCGGATAAGTAAGAAAATTGTTTTGTTGGGAATGTGTTTCTTTGGTGAATTATGTTTGAAAGCATAATCTATAAATCGGAGTTGAGATGCAAATAAAAAAATAGAGCTGGGATTTTGTCCAGCTCTAATGTTTTAGCCTTTTAAGAAACGTTTTAAGAATTCTTTAGTACGCTCTTCTTGAGGATTCTCAAAAATGTCTTTTGGATGTCCTTGCTCGGCGATAAGGCCTTTGTCCATGAAGATAACACGGTCTGAAACATCACGAGCGAACTCCATTTCATGCGTGACGATAATCATTGTCAGTCCTGATTTGGCAAGGTCTTGCATGGTTTTGAGCACTTCGCCAACCATTTCTGGGTCAAGAGCTGAAGTGGGCTCGTCAAAGAGTATGGCTTCGGGATCGACAGAGAGGGCACGTGCAATAGCAACACGCTGTTTTTGACCACCTGATAACTGACTTGGTTTGGCTGCCCAGTATTGTTCAGTCATCCCGACCTTAATCAGATTGTCTTTGGCGATTTGTTCGGCTTCGTTCCTATCACGTTTTAAAACAGTTGTCTGTGCTACAATGGCGTTTTCTAAGACATTGAGGTTATTAAACAAGTTGAATGATTGGAAGACCATACCTAATTTTTCACGATAGGTAGCTAGATCATATCCTTTAGCTAATACATTTTCACCGTGATACAAGATTTCACCTTCAGTAGGAATTTCCAGAAGATTGATAGAACGTAGGAATGTTGATTTTCCTGAACCTGATGATCCTATAATGGATATAACTTCTCCTTTTTTGACGCTCAGAGAAATATCCTTTAGAACTTCATTTTGCCCATAGGATTTTTTTAGGTGTTTAATTTCTAAAATGGTATTAGTCATGGAGCACCTCCGTTTGCATTTGGTTGGCACCTGTAGTGTAAGTATCTGTATCAAATCGTTTTTCAATATAGCGTAAGATACGTGTCACCGTGAAGGTTAGGATAAAGTATATCACAGCTATTACAGTAAAGGTTTGGAAGTATTGGTAGGTTTGTGTGGCAACAGTGTTTCCAGAGAAGTAAAGTTCAACAACTGAGATAACATTCAATACGGATGTGTCTTTGATGTTGATAACAAATTCATTTCCTGTTGCTGGAAGAATATTTCTAACCACTTGTGGTAAAACAATTTTACGCATGGTCTGGGCATGAGTAAAGCCAAGAGCGGTTGCTGCTTCAAATTGTCCCTTGTCAACAGCATAAATACCACCACGAACGATTTCACTCATATAGGCACCTGTATTGATAGATACGATAAAAATTGCGGCGAGTGTACGATCAAGGTTAATGCCAAAGGCTTGAGCAGTTCCGTAGTAGATAACCATGGACTGTACAATCATCGGAGTCCCTCTAAAGACTTCAATATAGATTGAAATAAGCCAACCAAGTATTTTTTGACCGAAGGCAGCTGTCTTATTCTCAGCTTTTGGTGCAGTTCTAAAGACACCGATTAAGAGTCCGATAATGGTACCTGCAATGGTAGCAACCATCGAAATGAGCAAAGTCATTCCTGTTCCGCGCAATAGTTGTCGCCAATTTTGTTTTAAGATAGCGAAAGACTGGCCGATAAATGATTGTTCGGTGTTTTCTTCGCTTAAAACCGGCTGAAGTGGTAACATACTATCCATTAGTTGAGATTGCTTGTCTCTAGGGAAATCAGCTAGCACTTGATTAACAGTATCAAGGCGTTTATCACCTTTACGCATACCTATAGCGAGACTAACGTCTGATTCACTAACCTCAAAACCATCGGTTAGGTTAATCATTTTAAAACCTTTATTAGCCATCTCTGCAGAAAGTCCATCTGGTCTTTCTGAGACATAAGCATCGATGACTCCAGATTGAAGGGCTTGACGCATTTGACCGAAATCCCCCATAGCAGTTTGTTGTTGAATGTTTTTGATTTGAGGGATGAGGTCATAAAGGTAAACCCCTTGTTGGGATGTGATTTTAGCACCTGCAAAGTCAGATAGTTGAGTGGCCTTGGCAAACTGACTATCTGAACGGACAACGAGAACAGGTTCGCTAGTGTAATAGCTATCTGAAAAGTCAATTTCTTGTCGTCTTTCATCTGTTGGGCTCATGCCAGCAACAATCATATCAATTTTTCCTGATGTGAGAGCGGGAATTAGTCCTGACCAAGATGTTTTGACGATAATAAGTTCTTTTCCTAAGGATTGCGCTATTTTTTTGGCCATTTGAACATCGTAGCCGTTAGCATATTGTTGAGTACCCTCAATAATGATGGCACCATTATCGTTGTTATCTTGTGTCCAGTTAAAAGGTGCATAAGCGGCCTCCATTCCGACACGTAGATATTGATCATCATCTGCTTGAGTGGTTATTGAGCCACTGATGATAGTTAGTATAACTAACATAATTGCCCATAATTTTTTCATGGTGAACTCCTTTAAGGTGTAATTAGATTCCTTTTTGAATCCGATAGTATTTATTCACGTCTTTGTTACAGAACAGTCAAAATAAATTTCTTACTATTCTACAGTAAAAAAAGCTATATTTCAATAGATAAAACTCTTATTTTTTGAATATTTATACAAGTCAAGAGTGTTATTTTAAGACAAAAATAAAATAAATGATTGTCAAATTGAAAGAAATCGTTTTCTTGAAAGAATTATCATTTTAATGCCAGAAATGAATATTTTTATCTTTTTGATAAGTTTGTCCTTTTTTATATAAATTTGTTATAATGGAGAAAAAACTAGTCAAAAGGAAGTGAATTACGTTGGTTATTGAATTATTGAAAGCAATCTTGTTTGGGATTGTTGAAGGCATTACGGAATGGTTACCCATTTCGAGTACAGGGCACCTTATTCTTGTTCAAGAATTTGTCACGTTTAAACAACAAAATGAGGCTTTTCTGACACTCTTTAATGTGGTCATTCAACTGGGCGCTATTTTGGCAGTTGTGCTGATTTATTTTGATAAGTTAAATCCATTCAAGACCAGTAAAACAAAGGAGCAGGTCCAAGCAACTTGGCAACTGTGGGTAAAAGTTATTGTGGCTATATTACCAGTTATGATAATTGGTTTACCGTTAGATGATTGGTTTGATTTTCATTTTCATCATTTTACTTCAGTGGCTATGATGCTGATTTTGTATGGAGTAGCTTTTATTTGGTTAGAGAATCGTAATGAAGGTAAAGCTTTTAAAGTCAATAGTCTCAATGAATTAAGCTATCAAACAGCCTTATTCATAGGTTTGTTCCAAGTTTTGAGCTTGATGCCGGGAACAAGTCGTTCTGGAGCGACGATAATGGGTGCAATGCTTCTTGGAGTTAGTCGTCCAGTGATTACGGAATTCACCTTTTTTTTAGGTATTCCAGTCATGTTGGGAGCAAGTTTACTTAAGACAGTCAAATTTTTTGTCAAAGGTAATACTCTAATGCTACCTCAGGTGATGATTTTGATTGTGGCTATGGTGACAGCTTTTCTAGTTAGTTTATATGCCATTAAATTTTTGATAGGTTTTGTTAAACAATACGATTTTAAAGTATTTGGTTACTATCGCATTGCACTGGGGTTATTTTTATTGCTATTTTCACTGATTCGTTTTTTGGTGGCGTAGATATTAGTGAGATGCTTATTTTCTGAGCTATTAAGTGTTGCGGCATTTAGCCTGATAGACAGGGGCTATTCTTGATAATAGCCCTTTTTTCTTGTATAATAGAATAATCACACTTTAATACTTGTAAATGTTTGACAAGTATCCTTTGGATTATATAGGTAAAAATATGGAAATGAAACAAATTAGTGATACAACGCTTAAAATCACTATTAGTATGGATGACTTAGAAGAACGTGGTATGGAATTGAAGGACTTTTTAGTGCCCCAAGAGAAGACGGAAGAGTTTTTCTATGCTGTCATGGATGAACTGGATTTGCCAGAAACTTTCAAAAACTCTGGAATGCTGAGTTTTAGGGTGACACCGCGTAAAGATAGGTTGGATGTGTTTGTCACAAAGACTGAGATTGGTCAAGAGTTAAACTTGGAGGATTTGGGGCATTTAGAGGAATTATCTCACATGTCGCCAGAAGAATTTTTCAAGACTTTGGAGAAAACCATGCGGGATAAGGGCAATGTGGAGGCCTTAGATCATCTGGCTGCTGTGGAAGCGGCGGAAAATGCTGATCAAGACACTGCTGATTTAGAACCGGAAGAAGAGCTTCCAGACTATATTCATTATGTTCTTCATTTTAAAACCCTCAAAGATGTTAAACGTTTTGTTGATACAGTCGACTATGAAGTAGAGGCATCCGAATTGTATAAGGCCAAGGATGGTTATCACATGACTGTTCTTGTCAATTTGGAAAATAAGCCAAGTTATTATGCTGATTTGATGTTATCACGTATGGTTGAACACGCTAAGATTAGCTCTAAGACTAGGGCTTATTTGCAAGAACATGGTGTTCAATTGCTGATGTACGATGCGCTTTCGGATCTGAGAGCGATAAGGTAAGGTTGATATGGTTCCTTTTACACTTGAATTTGTATTGGTGTTGATTGGTACTTTGTTGATTAGCCTGGTTTTAACACCTTTAGTGCGTTTTTTTGCGTTTCAAATTGGTGCAGTTGATAATCCTAATGCAAGACGCATCAACAAAGTTCCTATGCCGAGCGCAGGTGGTTTGGCTATTGTGATAGCCTTCTTGATTGCAAGTCTTATTTTGATGCCGATGATTACAAGTCATAGTGGATTGCCCGAATCTTATTTTCATTATATTTTACCTGTTGCAATTGCGGGGACTTTGGTAGCACTAACAGGTGTTGTTGATGATATGACAGAGTTGAGTGCTAAGGCAAAAATGTTAGGACTTTTATTGGCTGGAGTGATTATCGCCTACTACACTGATTTTCAATTTGATAGTTTTAAGATACCTTTCGGAGGACCGCTTCTTACTTTCGGTCCATGGTTGACGTTTGTCTTGACAGTGATTTGGATTGTTGGTATTACCAATGCCATTAACTTTTTGGACGGATTGGACGGCCTTGTGTCTGGGGTATCTATTATCTGTTTAACCACTATGGGGTTGATTTCAAATTTCTTTCTTTTTGAAACTAATCTCTATGCGACTTTGACCATCTTTGTCTTGATTGCCGCTATTTTAGGTTTTTTTCCTTATAATTATCACCCTGCAATTATCTATTTAGGAGACACGGGTGCTTTATTCATTGGTTTTATGATAGCGGTCTTATCGTTACAGGGATTGAAAAATGCGACAGCGGTAGCGGTTGTATCGCCTGTATTGATCTTAGGTGTTCCGATTGTTGATACCTTATTTGCCATATTACGGAGACAACTAGCAGGTCAAAAATTTTATGAGCCAGATCGTTTGCACTTACACCATAGGCTTTTATCAATGGGCTTTACCCATCGTGGTGCAGTTTTGGTGGTTTATGGCATAGCAATGTTATTCTCCTTGGCTGCTTTGCTGTTAAATGTATCTAGTCGTGTAGGTGGTGTCCTACTCGTGCTAGGTCTTTTATTTGGTGTAGAGTTATTCATCGAGAATATTGGACTGATGGGTTCTAATCGTAAACCTTTGATGAATACACTAAAATTCATTGGCAACAGTGCTTATCGTCAGGAAGTTATTGATGGACGGAACCAAAGAAGAAAGTCTTGAGGATAAGCAGATTAAAGGTCGTAAGGCCTTTTTTTTTGTTATAATAGAGGGTAAATGATACTTGAGAGCGTTTAGTCTAAATGCCTTTCATGAGTGAGAAGGAGTTAATATGTCTGTTTTAGAAATCAAAAATTTACATGTATCGATTGAGGATAAGGAAATTTTAAAAGGTGTCAATCTAACCTTGAAATCAGGTGAAATCGCAGCCATCATGGGTCCTAACGGGACGGGGAAATCAACCCTGTCTGCTGCTATCATGGGTAATCCTAATTATGAGGTGACTGAGGGCGAGATCTACTTTGATGGTGAAAATATTTTAGAGTTGGAAGTTGATGAACGTGCTCGTTTAGGCTTGTTCTTGGCCATGCAATACCCTTCAGAAATCCCAGGAATTACCAATGCTGAGTTTATCCGTGCAGCTATGAATGCAGGTAAAGAGGATGATGAGAAAATTTCTGTCCGTGATTTCATTGCCAAATTGGATGAAAAAATGGAACTTCTCGGTATGAAGGAGGAGATGGCGGAACGTTATCTCAACGAAGGTTTCTCTGGTGGTGAGAAGAAGCGTAATGAGATTTTACAACTGTTGATGTTAGAGCCTAAATTTGCCCTTCTTGACGAGATTGATTCTGGTCTTGATATTGATGCCTTGAAAGTCGTATCAAAGGGTGTTAATGCCATGCGTGGGGAGGGCTTTGGTGCGATGATTATTACCCACTACCAACGCTTGTTAAACTATATCACGCCTGATGTTGTGCATGTCATGATGGAAGGACGTGTTGTGATGTCGGGTGGACCAGAGTTGGCAGCGCGTCTTGAGAAGGAAGGTTATGCCAAGTTAGCTGAAGAACTTGGTTTAGAATACACTGAAGACGTTTAAGAGGTGAGTGATAGGAGATTATATGACGAGAGAGACGATAGTAAACTTCTCACAGAGTAAGCTAGAGCCGTTATGGTTACAAGAAAGACGTCTGGCAGCTTTTGATAAGATGTCGGAATTAGCTCTGCCTGTGATTGAACGTGTTAAATTTCACCGTTGGAACTTAGGAGATGGCAGCTTATCTGAGACTGAGAGTATCTCCAATGTCCCTGATTTTATGGCCTTGGGAGATAATCCTAAGTTGGTGCAAGTGGGGACACAGACTGTTTTAGAGCAGTTGCCTATTGCATTGATTGAAAAAGGCGTTGTATTCACAGATTTTTATTCTGCCTTAGAAGAGATACCAGAGATTGTCGAACAATACTTTGGCACAGCGGTTTCTTTTGACGAGGATAAATTGGCAGCTTATCATACGGCTTATTTTAACAGCGCTGCTGTCTTATATATTCCGGATAATCTCGAAATAGACCAACCGATTGAGGGAATTTTCTTGCAGGATTCCGAATCAGATGTGTCATTCAATAAGCATATTCTCATTATTGCGGGTAAAAACAGCCGATTCAACTATTTGGAACGTTTTGAGACCATTGGTGATGGTGATGTGAGTACGACAGCTAATATCAGTGTTGAAGTGATTGCCTTATCTGGTAGCCAAATAAAATATGCAGCCATTGACCGTCTCGGTACCAATGTTACAACCTATATTAGCCGTCGTGGTCGTCATAGCCAAGATGCGATGATTGACTGGGCGCTTGGTGTGATGAATGAAGGCAATGTGATTGCGGATTTCGATAGTGACCTTGTCGGTAACGGTAGTCATGCCAATTTAAAAGTTGTTGCTGTGTCAACAGGTCGTCAAGTACAAGGTATTGATACACGAGTGACCAACTATGGTCATCATTCAATAGGGCATATTTTGCAACACGGAGTTATTTTAGAACGTGGCACCCTGACTTTTAATGGTATTGGACATATCATCAAGGGGGCAAAGGGAGCTGATGCTCAGCAAGAAAGCCGAGTCTTGATGTTATCAGATAAGGCAAGAAGTGATGCTAATCCAATCCTTTTGATTGAAGAGAATGAAGTTACCGCTGGGCATGCTGCCTCTATCGGACAAGTTGATCCAGAGGACATGTATTATTTGATGAGTCGTGGATTGGACAGAGCTACCGCTGAACAATTAGTCATTCGTGGTTTCCTTGGTGCAGTGATTACAGAAATCCCTGTTAAATCAGTCCGGGATGACATGATTGCGGTGATTGATCAGAAATTGGACAAGAGATAAGTATGTTAGAAGAAAAAGCTCAACAGATAAAAAATGCGTTTAAGATTTTACATCAAGCTGTCAACGATGAACCACTCGTTTATCTGGACAATGCTGCGACAACGCAAAAACCAGAGCAAGTCCTAGAGGCTATTTTGTCCTATTATGAGAAGGATAATGCCAATGTTCACAGAGGAGTGCATACGTTAGCAGAAAGGGCAACTAGAGCTTATGAAGGAGCGCGTGAGAAAGTACGTTCCTTTATCAACGCAGCGTCAACTCAAGAGGTTATCTTTACTAGAGGAACGACGACCAGTTTAAACTGGGTAGCACAGTTTGCTGGTCAATGGTTGACACCTGATGATGAGGTTTTGATTTCTGTTATGGAACACCATTCAAACATCATTCCTTGGCAGCAGGTTTGCCAACGGACAGGTGCTAAATTAAGTTATATAGGCTTGAAAGATGGCCAACTGGATATGGCTGATTTTGAGTCTAAGCTATCGTCAAAAACAAAAATCGTCAGTCTTGCCCATGTGTCAAATGTTCTTGGGTGTGTTAATCCGATTAAAGAAATTGCACAACGTGTTCATGACGTTGGTGCCTATCTGGTGGTGGATGGTGCCCAATCAACACCCCATTTAACAATCGACGTTCAAGAGCTTGATTGTGACTTCTTTGCTTTCTCAGGCCATAAAATGCTAGGACCTACAGGTATCGGTGTCTTATATGGCAAAAAAGAATTGCTCGAACAAATGGACCCTGTTGAATTTGGTGGCGAAATGATCGAATTTGTTTTCGAGCAAGAAGCGACATGGAAGTCATTGCCTTGGAAGTTGGAAGCAGGGACGCCAAACATTGCAGGAGCGATTGGACTTGGTGCAGCTATTGATTACTTGACAGATTTTGGGATGGACAAGGTTCGTCAGCACGACCAAGAGTTAGTTTCCTATTTGTTGCCAAAGCTCCAAGAGCTTGACGGTGTGACGGTATATGGTTCTGCTTTTTCGGAAGGTCATGCTGGTGTCATTAGTTTTAATATAGACGGTCTTCATCCTCATGATGTGGCGACAGCTCTGGATTATGAAGGTATAGCTGTTAGGGCTGGTCACCATTGTGCTCAACCCTTGATGCGTTATTTGGAGGTCAATGCCACCCTTAGAGCAAGTCTTTATCTTTACAACACGAAGGCTGATTGTGATAGACTGATTGATGCAATCCATAAGACAAAGGAGTTCTTCAATGGCACTTTCTAGATTAGATAGTTTGTACATGGCAGTGGTGGCAGACCATTCAAAACACCCCCATAACAGAGGAGAATTAGATGGTGTCGAACCTATATCTCTTCATAATCCGACCTGTGGGGACGTCATTTCCCTCTCTGTTTTATTACGCGAGGGGGCTATCGAGGCAATAGCTTTTTCTGGTGATGGGTGTAGCATTTCAACAGCATCAGCCAGTATGATGACAGATTGTGTGAAAGGTCGGACTGTGGCTGAGGCCTTATCATTGGCAGATATGTTTTCTGCAATGGTTCAAGGTCAGGAAGATAAGCAACAAAAAGAACTTGGTGACGCTGCTTTTTTAGCTGGTGTTGCTAAATTTCCGCAACGGATAAAATGTGCTACATTAGCTTGGAATGCCCTCAAAAAAGCACTGGATAAAGAAGTAGAATAAGTGATTAAGAATGAATAAGCTAGAGACAGAAAGGAGACCTATGTCTGAAAACGAAAAAGTAGAACCCAAGCCGATAGACCTCGGTGAATATAAATTTGGATTTCGTGATGATGTTGAACCCATTTATTCCACAGGTAAGGGGTTAAATGAGGCAGTTATTCGACAACTGTCAGCTGCTAAAAATGAACCTGAGTGGATGTTGGAGTTTCGTTTGAAATCCCTAGAGACCTTCCACAAGATGCCCATGCAAGATTGGGGACCAGATTTGTCGGATATTGATTTTGATGATCTGATTTACTATCAAAAACCCTCTGATAAACCTGCTCGATCGTGGGATGATGTGCCAGATAAAATCAAAGAAACCTTTGAGCGTATTGGTATTCCAGAAGCTGAACGTGCTTATCTTGCAGGAGCTTCTGCCCAGTATGAATCTGAAGTGGTTTATCATAACATGAAAGAAGAGTTTCAAAAACTTGGTATCATCTTTACGGATACTGACTCAGCCCTTAAAGAGTACCCTGATTTGTTCAAAGAATACTTTGCCAAATTAGTTCCGCCAACAGATAACAAGTTGGCAGCACTTAATTCAGCGGTGTGGTCTGGTGGTACTTTTATCTATGTGCCAAAAGGTGTCAAGGTTGATATTCCTCTGCAAACCTATTTCCGTATTAATAATGAAAATACAGGCCAGTTTGAGCGTACCTTGATTATTGTAGATGAGGGGGCTAGTGTACACTATGTTGAAGGTTGTACAGCTCCGACCTACTCGACCAATAGTCTTCACGCAGCTATTGTTGAAATCTTCTCTTTAGAAGGTGCTTATATGCGTTATACGACCATTCAAAACTGGTCAGATAATGTCTATAATTTGGTGACAAAACGCGCGCGTGCTATGAAAAACGCTACTGTCGAGTGGATTGATGGTAATTTAGGGGCTAAAACAACCATGAAGTACCCATCGGTTTATCTTGATGGTGAAGGTGCTAGAGGGACCATGTTATCAATCGCTTTTGCTAATACCGGTCAAAATCAAGATACAGGCGCTAAGATGATTCACAATGCTCCACACACGTCATCTTCTATTGTGTCTAAATCCATTGCTAAAGGTGGTGGTGCAGTGAATTATCGCGGTCAGGTAACCTTTGCTAAAAATTCAAAGAAATCTGTCAGTCATATTGAGTGTGATACCATTATCATGGATGACCAATCAAAATCGGATACCATCCCGTTCAATGAAATTCACAACTCGCAAGTGGCCTTAGAACACGAAGCCAAAGTATCTAAGATTTCAGAAGAGCAACTCTACTACCTTATGAGCCGTGGTTTGAGTGAGAGTGAAGCGACAGAGATGATTGTAATGGGCTTTGTGGAACCTTTTACAAAAGAACTCCCAATGGAATACGCTGTTGAACTAAACCGTCTGATTGCCTATGAGATGGAAGGTTCAGTGGGCTAATGTGATAGCTGTCAGTCTTATGACTGGCATTTTTATGTTATCCGACATGAAAGTAGTTTCACTGATGGTTTTATGGTAGAATAGGAGGAGTCAATTTGAAAGAAGTGAAGGGAAAGAATGAAAAAAATTAGTTTAGTTGTATTGAGCGCGATAATATTGGGTCTATTTACTCCTTTAGTGCAAGCAGAAGATATTACCAGTATTACTCAAGAAGCAGGCTATCAGGTAACGCCTGAACTAGCCCCAAAAGCCTCAATCGTTGTCGATGCAGAAAGTGGTCGGATTTTATGGGCTGATCATATTGACATGGAAAGAGACCCTGCTAGTACAACAAAAACAATGGTTGTTTACTTGACCATGAAAGCGATTAAAGAAGGAAAGATTAGAATGGATACAGAGGTTGTTGCTACGGCTAACGACCAAGCTATTGCAGACATCTATGCTCTCAGCAACAATAAAATTAAAGAGGGAGTAACGTACACGGTATCAGAATTACTCACAATGACTTTGGTTCCCTCGTCAAACGTTACGACACTGATGTTAGCTCATCTGATTCATGATGGAGATGATGCCTCGTTTATTGCTTTGATGAATCAAACAGCCAAAGACTTAGGGATGACCAATACTGTTTTTCATAATGGTACAGGTGCGATTGTATCGGCTTTCGAAGGTTACTATGCACCAGAAGGTTACGATCATCATTTACCTAATGTGACGACTGCCAAAGATTTAGCCACACTTGCGTATCATTTAATCAATGAACATCCAGAGATTTTACAGTTTACAGATGATGTGCAGACGACAGTCAAACAAGGTACGCCTTATGAAGAAACTTTTGATTCTTACAATCATTCTTTACCTAATGACCCTATGGGGATCGAAGGGGTTGATGGTTTAAAAACAGGTTCAAGTCCTTCTGCAGGTTATAATTCTATCGTGACGGCAAAGCGTGGTGATACTCGCTTGATTACAGTAGTATTAGGTGCTAGTCAGTGGGGAGATCCACAAGGTGAATTTGTTCGTCATTATTATGTCAATGCTCTCTTAGAAAAGACCTTCAAGGAGTATACTCGTGAACGCTTATTGGAAAAAGGTCGTCAAGATATCAATGGTAAAACCTATGAAGTGCAAGAAGACCTGTATGGGTTGGTGAAAACTGGAGAAGAAAATCCTGAGTTGGTTGTAGAAGGTGATAAGGTTATGCTATCCGAGCCTAATGGTTACCTGTCTGTACCATCAGGTAGCCCTGTTGTTGAGTCAAAAGGCTTTTTGGATTTTGGTAGTTCAAGAAATAATGGTCAAAAAGATGACACATCGAAGTCAAATGGATTTTTCTCGAAAATACCACAATTGGTTGCAGGCATTGCTCTATTGATTTTTGGGTTATGTGGTGTCTTGTTTGTTCTTCATGAACTAAAACAACGTCGAGATAAGTAAGCTGTGTTCCGGTAGTTGTTTGTGTCGTTATAGGATGAGTCGTACGCATCTATTATTTAATGAGAAAAAGCTTAAAGTCAGATTTTAAACATTTGACTTTAAGCTTTTTATGTTTTATCTTGTTTTTAACTGATAACAATTGATCGTATTTGAAATTCTTATGATAGTAGAAGCACGATTATAAGTTTTCATTGACATAAGTTACAAAGTGGTTCCACCAGACTTTTAAGAAGAAGCTCTTTTCAATAGCTGTTGTAGCTATGGCATCAACAGCAGGTGGTGAGGTGAGGTAACCTTCTCCGACAATATGTTCGTCTTGGTAGGTGAATTGTCCTAAAATCTGGCCTTTAGAGATAGGGGCATAGATAGTATCCGTTGGAGGAACATAGTCAATCTTGGGATCACTGGTGTCCGCACTTGATTTGATGACAGTTAAGGCTTTTTTTGAGATGAGTTTAACCGTTTCTTTCTTACCGTCTAATAGACTAGCCTTGGCCTTATCTAAAGATTTGCCTTTTTTTAGGATGGTGATGGGATAATAATGTTTAGCAATATAATTAAGAAGCTCGTTAGTTGCCGTAAATCTTGCATTTGCGTCTTCTTGTCCACCATCAGCGTTTAAAATGACAGTAATAACCTGCATACCATTTGTTTGACCTGATGCGACAAAAGATGCCCCAGCTTGTTCAGTCATACCTGTTGCAAGACCATTAATACCACCTCTGAAATAAGGCATTTTAGGTAACATCAAATTATAGGTATAGATAGGTGTACCGTCAAACTTAGCTTCAGTTAACGTGGTTATCTTGGTGACTTCTGGATAGTCTATTAAAAGTCTGTATGCGACAGTTGCTAGAGCTTTAGCACTCATGGTATTTTCATCATCTGGCGATGTTCCAGGATAGAGATGTTCTTTATCTAAATAAGTGTTACTTAATCCAGTAGCGTTCACCATGCGAGCACTATCAAAGCCCCAATCCTTGAGTTGTTGATTCATCATGTCAACAAATTGATGCTCTGAACCAGCGACATGTTCTGCTAAGGCTATAGTAGCACTATTAGCGCTGGTGACAAGCATTGCGGTGAACAATTCTCTAACAGAATATTCACGTTTTTCTAAAGGAACGTTGCTGACCTCTAAAAGGGTAAATTCATAAGGATAATCGGAAATAGTTACCTTATCCGACCACTTGATGTGACCTTTTTCGATTTCCTTATAGATAATATAGGCTGTCAAAAGTTTACTAGTTGGTCCGACAGGTACAGAGGAAAGGCTGTTTTTTTCGTATAAAATTTTACCAGTTTCAACGTCAACGGCGTAGGCATTTTTTGCTGGCACACTAAAATCATCAGCCAAAACCGAAGAAGTGGTCAAAACACTTAGAATAACCAAAAGACTTGCAATAATTCGTTTCAAGGGAATCCCCTCTTTCTCTTAATCTCTATTCATGATAACATAAAAACTAGAATTTAGGAAAAATATCATAGCATGAATGGGTCATAAGAATAAATTGTAAAATCATTGAAAAAATGAAAAAAATATAGAAAAAATCAAAAATTTTCAAATAAACACTAAAAAAACATCATAATAGGCTAAATTTTCTGACAAATTGCTTTCTTTTAAAAAAATTTGTGGTATAATGTTCTTCATAGACACAAAATTGAAGGTCTGTTAGAAATTGGAAAGAGGTATCTTATATGAAAAATAAGAATAGATTATTTGCCCTAGCTGGCGTAACCTTATTATCTGCTTCTGTACTTGCGGCATGTGGTGGTGCAAAACAAGCATCTGACAAGTCAGCAGCATCAACATATACTTATGTTTACACATCTGACCCAGAAACACTTGATTACAGTATCTCAAACAAAACCACTACTGGTGACCTTGTTGCAAACTTTGTTGATGGTCTTCTTGAAAATGATGAGTATGGTAACCTTGTACCATCACTTGCTGAAGATTGGAAAGTATCAAAAGATGGTTTGACTTATACTTACACACTCCGTGAAGATGCTAAGTGGTTCACAGTAGATGGTGAAGAATATGGACAAATCACTGCTGAAGACTTTGTTACTGGTTTGAAACATGCGGCAGATAACAGCTCTGAAGCGCTCTACCTTGTTCAAAACTCAATCGTAGGTCTTGATGAGTATGTTAAAGGTGAAACAAAAGACTTCAGTACAGTAGGTGTAAAAGCACTTGATGAAAAGACTGTTCAATACACATTGAAACAGCCAGAAAGCTTCTGGAATTCTAAATTAACAATGGGTATCATGTTCCCAGTTAACGCTGAATTCTTGGAGTCAAAAGGTAAAGACTACGGAGCTCCTACTCCAGATAGTATCCTTTACAGTGGTCCGTACCTTCTTTCAGCTTTAACAGCTAAATCATCTCTTGAGTATACTAAGAACCCTAACTACTGGGATGCTGACAATGTTCACATTGAAAATGTTAAGTTCACTTACTATGATGGTTCAGACCCAGATTCATTGATTAAAGGTTTCAAAGAAGGCAACTATTCTAACGCTCGTGTTTTCCCTAACTCACCAACTTATGATGCCACTAAGAAAGAGTTTGGCGATTACATCCGCTACGGTTTACAACAATCCGCTACCTATTATGGTACCTTTAACTTCAACCGTTCAGCTTATGAGCACACAGCAAAAACAACGGATAAGCAAAAAGAATCAACTAAGAAAGCTATCCTTAACAAGGACTTCCGTCAAGCTTTAACATTTGCCTTTAACAAAGAGGCCTACGCATCACAAAACGTTGGTAAAGATGCGGCTCTAAATATTGTTCGTAACACTTTAATTCCAACTGATTTTGTAACAATTGGAGAGAAAAACTTTGGAGAACTTGTCCAAGAAGACATCATGAAGTATGGTGATGAGTGGAAGGATGTTAGTCTTGCAGGTGGGCAAAATAGTTTATATAATGTAGACAAAGCAAAAGCTGAATTCGCAAAAGCGAAAACTGCTCTTGAAGCAGAAGGTGTAGAATTCCCAATCCACCTTGATATGCCTATTTCTCAATCACGTGAAGTGAATGTGCAGATGGCTTCTTCATTCAAACAAACAATTGAAGAAGCACTTGGTACTGATAATGTTGTGATTGACTTACATCCACTTGATGATGAAGAATACTACAACATTACATACTATACTGAAACACCAGAACAAAATGACTTTGACATTTCAACAGCTTCAGGTTGGGGACCAGACTACCAAGATCCATCAACTTACCTAGATATCTTTAAAGCATCATCAGGTGAGCAACTTCGTGTTCTTGGAATGGTACCAAATGATGAATTAACTAAGACAGTAGGTCTTGACAAGTTTGAAGAATTACTTAAAGTTGCAGAGGCTGAAACAATTGATACTGTTGCTCGCTATACTAAATATGCTGAAGCAGAAGCATATCTTCTTGATAATGCTTACTTCATCACATCATACAGTAATGGTGGAACACCTGGTGTATCTAAGTTAGTGCCGTTCTCTGGTAGCTATGCTGTAGCAGGTATTAAAGGTGATGAGTCGTTCAAACGCTTTAAGTTACAAGACGAAGCCGTTAAAACAGAAGATTACTTAAAAGCTCGTGAAGCATGGTTGAAAGCAAAAGCTGAATCTAATGCTAAGTACCAAGAGTCACTTGCTGATCACGTAGAATAAAAGAAACGTTTTTCAAAAGGACTTTCTCTACTAATCATAGGGAAGGTTCTTTTGAGATTTGGAGGATAGAATGAAAAAATACATTTTCAATCGTATTTTAAGGTCATTAGTATCACTCTTTTTAGTGACAACATTGATGTATACTATTATTTTTACCCTAGTACCTCGTAAATTGATTTTCAAACAAGATACGAATTACAACAAAATGTCGGGTGAAGCAGATAAAAAGGCTAATTATGAGAATACAGTCTTTGAGAAAATGGGTTACATCAATTATCTCAACTCAAAGGAGTTGCAAAAAGCAGCTAGTGCCCTTGATAATAGCGTTACCACTGAAGTGAATTCAACAAATGAAAAAATATATGTTGATTATGTTGCGTCTAAAGGAAGTGGTTGGGAATTACATCAATTGCCTAATAGCAAGCGTTTTTACGCTACCCGTGAAATTCCTATCTATGAGCGTGTAGTAAAATTCTACGCCAATTTAATTAAGATTGACCATCCTTGGCGAATAAAAGACAAAACTAACCCAGACTTGGAACGTTATGTACGAATTGAAAATGATCCGTCAATTGGTTGGGCAGTCGTAGGTTCAGGAACAGAGCATAAATATTTACTTTATGCTAATAGCCAGTTCCCGTTTATTCATCAGAATTTTATCACGCTTGATTTAGGTTTGTCTTACCCAACATTCTCTAACATTCCTGTAACACATGTTATCAGTGATGGACAAGGTCAAAAAGAAATGAGAGAGTTGACGCTTCCTAGTGGACAAACCAAGTCAACAACTATTGATATCTATACACGTACCTATAAGTCGCCAAGCAAATTGGACCGTCAAGAAATCGCCAACTTTGGTAAAGGTGACTCTTATGCTAGCGTTCGCTATGTCCGTAAAGACCCATCTATGTTGGCAAGCTCAGCGATTATCGGTTTGATTAGTCTAGCTATTACCTACATTATTGGGTTGCCTTGGGGATCATACATGGCACGTTTCAAAGACAAGCCTTTTGATAAGGGTTCAACTTATCTATTGACCTTCTTGATGGCTTTCCCAAGTATTGCGACTTTGTATATCTTACGTTATTTATTAAGTAGAGTAGGTTTCCCAGATGTCTTTCCTATTTTAGGTGCTGATAGTGCACTTTCTTACTTAGGGCCAGCTATTGTTTTGGCTTCTTACGGTATACCAGGTTTGGCTATTTGGTTCCGTCGTTATTTGATTGACCAACAGTTGAGTGACTATGTTCGTTTTGCTCGCGCTAAAGGTCTAAATGAAAGGGAAATTTCGAATAAGCATATTTTCAAGAATGCCATGGTTTCAATCGTTCCAGGTATACCGGGAGCAATTTTATCTGTTATTGTCGGTGCGACTTTGACTGAAAAAGTATTTGCCTTCCCAGGTATGGGTAAGATGCTGATTGATGGTATTTCTGCAGCCAACAACAATATGGTTATTGGTCTAACCTTCATCTTCTCAGCTCTAGGTATTGTTGCTGTTTTATTGGGAGATATCATGATGACTATGGTTGACCCACGTATTAAATTAACAAATGGGGGAGGTAAGTAATGTCAACAATTGATAAACAAAAATTTGAATTTGTCGAGCGTGATGACTTTGCCTCTGAGGTCATTGATGCCCCACATTATTCTTATTGGACAGCAGTATTCCGTCAATTTTGGATGAAGAAATCAACACCTATAATGTTGGTGATTTTGGTCCTTATCTTAGGTATGAGCTTCTTTTATCCGATGTTCTCAAACTATGATTTTAAAGATGTGAGTAAGATTAACGATTTCTCGGCACGTTATAACGCTCCTAATGCGACTTACTGGTTTGGAACAGATAAAAATGGTCATTCGCTTTTTGATGGTGTATGGTTTGGTGCTCGTAACTCGATATTGATTTCCTTTATTGCTACCTTCATCAATGTCACTATTGGTGTTATTGTTGGTGGCTTCTGGGGAATTTCAAAGACAGTTGACCGTATTATGCTTGAGGTGTACAACATTATCTCGAACATCCCATACTTGTTAACCATTATTGTATTGACTTATGCGTTTGGCGCAGGTTTCTGGCAGTTGATTTTGGCAATGACCCTAACGGGTTGGATTAGCGTTGCTTATGCTATTCGAATTCAGATATTCCGTTATCGTGATTTAGAGTATAACCTTGCTAGTCGGACGCTTGGAACGCCTGTGACCAAGGTTGTAACTAAAAACCTCTTACCTCAGCTAGTGTCTGTTATCGTGACAATGGTATCAATGCAATTACCTGCTTACGTTAGTACTGAGGCGTTTTTATCAGCCTTTGGTTTAGGCTTGCCGTATACGACACCAAGTTTGGGACGACTTATTTCTAATTATTCACAAAACGTGACAACGAATGCTTACTTATTCTGGATTCCATTGACAATTTTAGTACTAGTGTCTCTATCACTCTTTATTGTTGGTCAAAACTTAGCGGATGCTAGTGACCCTCGTTCACATAGATAGGAGGAAATATGACAAAATCAAAAAATGTAATATTAACTGCTGAAGATGTGGTCGTAGAGTTTGACGTCCGTGACCGTGTCTTGACAGCTATTCGTGGTGTCTCTCTTGAAATTAGAGAAGGTGAAGTGCTTGCTCTTGTAGGAGAATCGGGCTCAGGTAAATCTGTTCTAACAAAAGTATTTACTGGTATGTTAGAATCAAATGGTCGTATTGCTAGTGGTAAAGTAACTTATCGTGGTCAAGATTTGACTACCTTAAAGTCAAACAAAGATTGGTCAGAGATTCGTGGTAAGAAAATCGCAACGATTTTCCAAGATCCGATGACCAGCCTAAACCCAATCATTACGATTGGTCAGCAGATTTCAGAGGTTATCATAAAACACCAAGGTAAAACGGCACAAGAGGCTAAAACCATGGCTATCGATTATATGAATCGTGTCGGTATTCCTGAAGCTGAAAAACGTTTTGATGAATACCCATTCCAGTATTCTGGTGGTATGCGTCAACGTATTGTTATCGCGATTGCTTTGGCATGTAAGCCTGATATTTTAATCTGTGACGAGCCAACAACAGCATTGGATGTCACTATTCAAGCTCAGATTATTGATTTGTTGAAAGCACTCCAAAAAGAATATGGCTTTACAACAATCTTTATCACTCACGATTTAGGTGTTGTAGCAAGTATTGCTGATAAGGTAGCGGTAATGTATGCAGGTGAAGTGATTGAATTTGGTACAGTTGAAGATATCTTCTATGATCCACGTCACCCATATACATGGAGCCTGTTGTCTAGCTTGCCACAGTTAGCGAGTGCAGATGGTGAATTGTTCTCTATTCCTGGAACGCCACCATCGCTTTACTCACCTTTGAAAGGTGATGCCTTTGCCTTACGCTCAGATTATGCCATGAGAATTGATTTTGAAGAGCATCCACCGATTTTTAATGTGAGTGATACACACTGGGCAAAAACATGGCTCTTGCATCCTGATGCACCTGTTGTTGAAAAACCAAGCGTGATTCAAAACCTTCATGACAAAATCCGCCATACCATGATGAAATAGGAGTAGGAAATGACTGAAAAATTAGTAGAAATTAAAGATTTAGAAATTTCCTTCGGTGAAGGTAAGAAAAAGTTTGTCGCTGTTAAAAATGCTAACTTCTTTATCAACAAGGGTGAGACTTTCTCGCTTGTAGGTGAGTCAGGTTCGGGTAAGACAACGATTGGTCGAGCTATTATTGGGTTAAATCCGACTAGTGCTGGGGACATCCTTTATAAGGGCGAAAAAATCAACGGAAAGCTCTCTAAAGAAAAAGAGAGAGAGTATATCCGTAAAATTCAAATGATTTTTCAGGATCCAGCAGCTAGTTTGAATGAACGTGCGACTGTTGATTATATCATTTCTGAAGGATTATACAATTTTAATCTATTTGAAAATGATGCAGACCGTCAAGAGAAAGTCCGCACCATGATTAACCAGGTTGGGATGCTTCCTGAACACTTGACGCGTTACCCTCATGAATTTTCAGGAGGTCAGCGTCAGCGTATCGGGATTGCTCGTGCCTTAGTTATGCAACCTGAGCTTGTTATTGCTGATGAACCGATTTCTGCCTTAGATGTTTCGGTTCGTGCACAGGTTCTTAACCTCCTTAAAAAGTTCCAACGTGAACTTGGGTTGACTTATCTGTTTATTGCGCATGACCTATCTGTTGTTCGCTTTATCTCTGATCGCATTGCCGTAATTTACAAAGGAATCATTGTTGAGGTTGCTGAGACAGAAGAATTGTTCCGTAATCCGGTACATCCATATACCAAGTCTCTCTTATCTGCTGTTCCAATTCCAGATCCGATTTTGGAACGTCAGAAAGAACTCTTAGTTTATGATCCAGAGCAACATGATTACAGTGTTGATAAGCCGAAAATGGTTGAAATTAAACCAGGACACTATGTCTGGGGAAATGATCAAGAGCTGGCGAAATACCGTAAGGATTTAAAATTATAATATAAAACTGAACAATGATATCTAGAAAAAAATTCTAGGTGTCATTGTTTTTGTTTTATTGTGATTTAGTTTAACTAATGTTATGGTTAAAGCAACTATTTTATGCTTTTTGTTAAGTATAGTGTTATTTTTGGATAAAAAATAAGAGAAAACCTTATCAAATTAGCATAGAAAATAGTTGTTTTGATATAATAGATGTATTAAAGCAATGGAGTTGGCAGTAATGAGCTCATTAAAACAGTTTATAATCTCTAAAAAAATGAAGTACTTATTATTGGCGTTAGCAGGTTTATGTTTTGCTGGTCTAGTGGCGGGTGACTTATATTTTTCAAAAGCTAATGTGATTGCAAGTTATGTTTCGGCGAGACAGAGAGAAGATGTCGATATAGCTGATTTAAAACCTTATCTTGTTTGGGCGGATACAAAAGAATATGTGACCTTGGATGAGGCTAAGTATGCAAAGTTTCCAACCTTATCTTCTGATGAAGCTGAACAATTGAAAAAAGACTTGTCAGTGGCAACGGAGCAAGATAATCTTTATGTGACCTCTATTGGAAAACGATATTGGCTATTTTCGGACTATCGGATTGCGATGAAACCTTTTAGTTTAACTCTGAAGACTAATATACCTCAGATGGATATTTTGTTAAATCAAAAGAAGGTTGTGACAAGTGATTCAGACACATTCAGTTATGAATTAGATCGCTTACCTCTTGCTCACTATGAGGCGACCTTGTCGGGTGTCTACCAAAATAAAAGGCTTGAATTTAGTAAAAGTTATGATGGCAAGAATCCTGTAATAGATTTGGCTGTTCAATTCAAGTCTTTTAAAATTGTTAGTAACTTAACTGATGCTGAAGTGATGCTTGATAAGACTGTGATAGGACAGTTATCGGATGGCGTATTAAGTTTAGATCATTTTCCGATAACGACTGATGGTGAACTTTATGTTCAAAAACGCTTTACTGATGGTAATATCATGAGTGAAAAACGACTTCTTTCTCAGATTGAAAATGGTGCTGAAGTTCAGTTAGATGTAGCTCATTTATTGGATAAGGATGAGGCTGGACGATATCTCGTAGATGCCTTCAATCAATTTTTCCCCTATATCAATACTAAAAAAGATCCGACAAATCTTTCTTTGTTTGAATCTGGTTCCAATAATGGCTTCTACAAGGCACTTAAGAAAAGTGTGGAAGCCAAACTATTTACAGATGGTCGTTTAGCTACACGACTTAATATTCCAAACATTTGGATAAATAATATTCGTCAGGTTGGTAAAGAAAGTTATGCTTTAGATTATAGTGCTGTTTATAATTACTATTACGATAAAGCAACAGATCCTGTTAAAAAAACACAGGGAGAAATTATTCAGACGATTAGTGGTGTAGCTATTCTCAAGAAAACTACTAATGGCTACATATTCCAATCCACTGGCAATAGTGATATAGGTATTGTCAATGAAGAAAATAAGGTGAAGGCAATCTCTGTTTTTCCAGAAGGTGTAGTTGGTGAATGGGAGGGACGTTCAAAAATAGATAAATCACGTGTGACAATTCGCTTATCAGAAGATGGAACGATCCTTAAAACTGTAGTATATGATGATCGAAATAAACCTAGCGTCTCCTACTCTGCTAAAGTGGAGGAAGTTAAGGAAGTCAGTTCTGGAGTCTATCTTTATACTGGATTGACTGGGGATAAGGAAGCTCTATTAATTGAAAGTGGTCTTGGTGGTACTGATGTAACGTATGATTTTGGTTTCCGTTTGAATGGTAATACTTTAACACCTATTGTCTGGCAGACGGCATTAGGAGGAGATGTGGAGTCTCAACAGCCGTCATCTGGTGGAACTCTGAGGAAAAAATAATTAAAACCGTATGAGCTGAGTTGGATTTGCTCATACGGTTTTAATTTACTGTTATAATCGTTAACTTGAATGTCTATAGATGCTCTTTGTTTTCCTTATCTTTCATCTCACGACGGCGCTTGTTTAAATCGGACCATATAAAGTATGGTTTAAAGAGATAAAAACTGGTTGCTAAAAGGATAAATAATAAAGGATTTGCAATAGTTGCAGACATGAAATGAAACATCATATCTGCGATAAAGAGAGCGATGAGGATAATCTCAAGGAGTATTACTGTTTGTTTCATCTCATTACCTACTATGGACGAATAACATCAACACCACCCATATAAGGACGTAATACTTCAGGAATGGTCACTGAGCCATCTTCATTTTGATAGTTCTCAAGGATAGCTGCAACAGTACGGCCAACAGCAAGCCCAGAACCATTGAGGGTGTGTAACAATTTGACTTTACCGTCTTCATCACGATAACGAATTTGAGCACGACGTGCTTGGAAGTCTTCTGTATTTGAACAACTTGAAATTTCACGGTAGGCATTTTGAGCTGGAATCCATACTTCTAAATCGTAAGTTTTTGCTGCAGAGAATCCCATGTCTCCTGTACATAATGCAAGGACGCGGTATGGCAAGTTGAGTTTTTGGAGAATATTTTCAGCATTAGCAGTCATTTTTTCTAATTCGTCGTAAGACTGCTCTGGTGTTGCAAACTTAACCATTTCCACTTTATGGAATTGGTGGAGTCGAATGAGACCACGTGTGTCACGACCAGCTGATCCAGCTTCTGAACGGAATGATGGGCTCATTGCCGTAAAGTAGATTGGTAGGTCTTTGACATCAAGGATTTCATTACGGTAGAAGTTGGTCAAAGGTACTTCAGCAGTAGGGATAAGAACAAAATTGGTCTCATCGAGTTCAAAGGTATCTTCTTTAAACTTAGGATATTGTCCTGTTCCGAACATGGAATCATGATTGACCATGTAAGGTGTGATGATTTCCTCATAGCCTTCTTTGCCATGCTCGTCTAGCATAAAGTTATAGAGCGCACGTTCTAGCTTGGCTCCTAGTTTTTTGTAGAAGAGGAAGCGAGCTCCAGTGACCTTAGCACCACGTTCCCAGTCTAAGATATCTAGATCTTCTCCCAAATCCCAGTGTGCTTTTGGTTCAAAGGTAAACTGACGAGGTGTTCCCCAGCGACGAACTTCGACGTTCTCTTCTTCATCAGCTCCGACAGGCACACTATCGTGTGGTGTATTTGGAAGTGTTGTGATGATGGCAGTAACCTTCTCATCAATGCTTGCTAATTCAGCGTCAATAGCCTTGATATCAGCTCCTAAAGCCTGCATGGCAGCGATTTGTTCACTGGCATCTTCTTTATTACGTTTTGCAGTAGCAATTGCTGCTGATGCAGTATTACGGTCAGCTTTAAGAGTCTCTGTTTTGACTAATAAATCACGGCGCTTTTCATCGAGTTCTTTTAATTCTACCAATAGTGCTGTATCAACACCACGTGTTGCCAGTTTATTGGTAACTGTTTCAAAATCTGTACGAATGCGTTTCAAGTCTAGCATAGTTTCCTCCTTATTGAAAAAAGCACAGATTGCTTCATGCTGGAGCGCTTGAGCGCGGTTCCATCCAGCTTCACAATCTGTGCACTTGATTTTATATATGATTAGACACGGTAGAATTTCATCTTAATAGCTTATCTGCTTGCAGCGACCGCAGACTTTCTGAAAAGCATCCTAAGATTACTTATCCGTT
This sequence comes from Streptococcus fryi, assembly GCF_053206505.1. NCBI lineage: Bacteria > Bacillati > Bacillota > Bacilli > Lactobacillales > Streptococcaceae > Streptococcus > Streptococcus fryi. The sequence continues at coordinate 29,149 of NZ_JBRUGW010000011.1, forward strand.
GCTATTATTATACAGGATTTAAGATTTTTTGGCAAATAGATTTTTAAAATTTTTCCCAATAGTTTGTAATAGGGTTGGTAATTTAACAACCTTATCATTGCCTAATTTGTCTCTAGCGATTTTTAAAATTTTACCCGAATCCTTGCTTGCAAAGATAAATTTGCCTTGGTCTGTATAGACTTCAAAGTGGCGGCTAACCGTTTTGTTAGAGACATTAGCCCCGATTTCTAGGATATTGACCCAAGGAATATGGATATAGCGCTCAACATTGGTATCTGGGTAAAATTCGATCGCTTTGTCACCAATCAAAAATTTTCCGACTTGTCCTCCAATGCCAAGGTATGATACGCCTGTTGTGTGTAATAATACTTCTTTGTTTAGTGATTGTGCCATGATGTCCTCTCTTCTAGTATTATTATAACATAGTAGCTATCGATTAATGGATAGGGAAGTTAGTTATTGTATAGTCATCAAGAAAAGTCTGGGACAGTGTCCTAGACTTTTCAGTGTTTATCAAATTACATGATATTGAAGACACGAGCAAGGATACCAACAACAAACAATCCGATGATGATTGTGATTGGTGATACTTTCTTCTTAAGTAACCACATACATAGGAATGTCAGAAGTAAGCTCATAAATCCAGGGATAAGACCATCCAAGTTTTGTTGGAATGATGTTATTTTAGTAGGTGTTTGTGATAAACCTTGTCCAACTTGTTCAAAGGCTTGACGGATACCTTCAGAACCTTCTGGAAGTTGATCCCAGTGGATGTAAGCTTTCTCATCTAAAGGCACTTCAGATACGTTGAAAGCAAAGTTGATTGATACCCAACGTTGTGCTAGAACGGCAAGGATAAACATACCAAGGATAGATGCCCCTTTTGTAATATCTTGGAGAAGACCACCAGACATATCTTTAGTGATTTCTTTACCAGACTTGTAGCCGAATTCTTGTGTATACCATAGGAAGCTCATACGAAGGATGTTCCAAGCAGCGAAGAAAATAATTGGTCCAACGATGTTACCAGTTACGGCAAGAGATGCACCAAGAGCACCAAGGATTGGACGTACTGTAAACCAGAAGACTGGATCACCGATACCGGCAAGAGGTCCCATCATACCGATTTTCACACCTTGGATAGCAGCATCGTCGATGTCTGCACCGTTAGCACGGTCTTCTTCAAGGGCAAGTGTTACACCAAGGATTGGTGCAGCAACGTATGGGTGAGTGTTGAAGAACTCCATGTGGCGTTTAAGAGCTGCCACTTGGTCTTCTTTCTTAGTGTAAAGTTTTCTCAAAGCTGGGATGATTGAGTAAGCCCAACCCATGTTTTGCATACGTTCAAAGTTCCAAGAAGCTTGAAGGAATTGTGAACGGAACCATACTTTTTTACGATCGTTTAATGAAAGTTGTAATTTTTCTGACATGTTTCTTCTCCCTTCTTAGTAGTCTTCTAGGATATCACCGATTGGGTCACCTGAACCAGAAACACCACCGTTGCCACCTTTTTTAGAAAGGTTAAGGTAGATGAAGGCAAGGGCAACACCAATAGTACCAAGAGCGATAAGTGTTAATTGGCTAACAGCTGCAAGAGCAAAACCGATAGCAAAGAATGGCCATACTTCGCGAGTTGCCATCATGTTGATAACCATAGCGAAACCTACGGCAACAACCATACCACCACCGACTTGCATACCACCTGATAACCAAGCTGGCATCATTTCAAGACCTGCTTTTACAGCATCAGCTGGGATGAAAAGAAGGAGCGCAGCTGGAACAGCGATACGAAGTCCTTGAAGGCTAAGAGCGATAAGGTGATAACGTTCGATAGCGTTAAAGTCACCTTTTTCAGCAGCAGCGTCACCAGCGTGAACAAGGGCAACTGAGATAGTACGAACAAGCATTGTAAGGAAAAGACCTGCAATAGCAAGAGGAATAGCAACACCTTGTACGACACCGATAGCAGTTTCTGAATAGTCACCACCCTTGATGAAGATGATAGCAGCGGCTACTGAAGCAAGAGCCGCATCTGGTGCGATAGCTGCACCGATGTTTGACCAACCAAGGGCAACAAGTTGAAGATAACCACCAAGCATAACACCTGCAGTTAAGTTACCAGTTACAAGACCGATGAGGGTACATGCAACGATTGGTTGGTGGAATTGGAATTGGTCAAGGACACCTTCCATACCTGCTAGGAAAGCGACAAAGACCACTAAAATTGCAGAAATCAAGTTAATATCTGACATAGTTAAATCCTTTCGTTATATCTGATAGTGATAGTTGTTACCACTATCTAAATCTAAATACAATTATTTGATATCAGCTTTATTGATAAGGTCAAACAAGTCTTTTTGAGAATCATTTGGCACTTTGCGGACATCAAACTTAACACCAAGATCACGTAATTTTTCAAATGTCTTAACATCATCTTTGTCCATTGACAATACAGTGTTAACCATTGTTTTACCAGTTGAGTGAGCCATAGAACCAACGTTAAGTTCAGTGATTGGCACACCGCCTTCAATAGCTTGAAGTGCTTCTTGAGGTGTTTCAAACAAGATAAGTGCATGTGTGTTACCAAAGCGAGGGTCTTTTGCTGCTTCAATCAATTTTTTGATTGGTACAACGTTGGCACGCACACCACTTGGTGCTGCTTGTTTGATTAACTGCTTACGCAATTCGTCTTGGGCAACTGTATCTGAAGCAACGATGATACGGTCAGCTTTAGAAGCTGGTGTCCAACTTGTTGCTACTTGTCCGTGCAAGAGACGAGTGTCGATACGAGCTAAGTTAATCTTAAGTTTGCCATCACCGATAACTGTTCCTTCTGGGATAGCACCTTGGCGAACAGCTGGAGCGGCAGTTGGAACTGCTTCTTGAGCTGGTTCAAGTTCTTCTGGAAGAACCTTAACCCCTTCTCTAGCTTCTTTTAAGATGTTTGCAACAACTTTATCCACGCCTGCATTAGCGTCCATCATACGCTCTGTATATGCTTGGATAAGCATTGGTAAGTTAAGACCTGTGATGATTGCAAATTTGCGGTCAGGATTTTCTCCTGCAACGCGACTAGCTTGGTTAAATGGTGAACCACTCCAAAGGTCAGCCAAAACCAAAATCTCATCATCAGCGTCGAATTGTGCAATGGCGTTATTGATTTTAGCATATAAATCATCTGGACCTTCACTTGGCATAAAAGTAACAACTTGAACTTTTTCTTGTTCGCCAAAAATCATAGAACCAGATTGATGAATACCTGCAGCAAACTCGCCATGGCTTGCGATAACGATTCCGATACCCATTCTTGATTTTCCTCCTTTTGTGTATTTTTCATTGAGCTGACTAAAGATAATCTCCCACTTTATTACATAAAGCAAATCCTTAGTCAAATCAAAGAAATTCAAGAACCTATATAGTGTAAAACGTTTTCACCGAAAAGTCAAGTCTTTTTTCCTAAAAAATGAAATCTGTTCACAAGAATTGAAAAAATAGGCTATATAGTATATTACTATATTCCATTTTTTCTTGCCTAATCAGATATTTTATTCACAATATCATACTAATTAGTGATAAATATACAATTTAAATAAAGTCCTTATTTTAATAGGAAATAATTGATACTATCGTTAAAGAAGATTGGCTAGAAAATCAGAGATGCCATCTTGTTTGTAAACTGTTTTGAAAACAAAGTAAGCGATAACAAACAATCTGAAAACTGAACAAAATAATCAAAAATAAACAAATAGCTCTTTCTCAAATGACTGTTATTCTCTCATAAAACAAAAAACGTTTGAAATCTAGGGTGCAAGAACCCTGTTTCAAAACGTTTATAGTGTTTTTGAACGTACTGTTTTAGGTGACTAATCAGGTTAATCTTTTTATAGAAAGAGTTTTTCCAATGTTTTTGCGACCCCGTCTTCGTTGTTAGTATAAGTAATTTGTTCTTTAGCGTAGTTTAAAAGAAGTGGGTTGGCATTTTTCATGGCGTACCCTATAGAGGCAAATCCTAGCATTTCAGTATCGTTGTGTTCATCTCCAAATGCGATTAAATCTTGTCTTGTTTTGTTCATTGTTTTTAGGAGATGCTCTAAAGCATAAGCTTTATGGACCCCTTTAGGTGAAAACTCTAAGATATTTTGTGGTCCGCCCCAAGAGTCAACTTCTACAGCGTGGTTTAAAAAGGCTTTGATGTCATCGGCTAGTTGATATTTGTCAGCTGCCCTTGTTTGCGTTAATAGGGCATTGGGGTCCTTTGTGACCTTGTTAATGTGCAGGGTCATGTCATCTGTGATTTCATCTAGTCCAAATAACTTTGGATCAATTGTAGCGCGGTTATCATAGGCTAGATAGACATTTTTGCGGTATTCGCTGGCAACAAAATCCAACTCAAAAGTAGAGCGATTTTTTAAAACGTTAAAAAGAATATCACGCTCAATACGGACATTGTGTTCAAAAGCCCATTTTTGACCTGGGATATGTGTTAAAGAACCGTTAAAGTTAATCATTGGACCAGTCAATTCAAGTTGACGGTAATACTCGATAGCCATACGATAGGGACGACCTGTAGCTATAACGATCTGATGCCCTTGTTTTTGAATAGCCTTCAAAACATTGACGCTATATTCCGAAATGGTGTGGTCACTACGTAGCAGTGTGCCATCTAAATCAATTGCTATAATTTTTTGTGTCATGTTGTTATTATAGCAAAAAACTTATTTATCTTAAAGCTCTAATCAGTTATTATTGTCTAATACTGGGTTTTGTCATCACAAACAGTATTAAGTATGTTATAATCAAAGAAGTTTTAAATATTTTGAAAGCTACGTAAGAGGGGAGAAAAAATGATAGAACCATTGTTTTTGGAAGCTGTAATGCAGGAAAAAATCTGGGGTGGCCGTCGATTAAAAGATGAGTTTGGCTACACCATTCCAAGTGATAAGACTGGTGAGTGTTGGGCAATCTCTGCCCATCCAAATGGTGTTTCAACGATAAAAAATGGTAAGTTTGCAGGACTAGGTCTGGATCGCGTATATGAGGAAAATCCTGCTTTATTTGGAAATCCAAAAAGCCCTGTGTTTCCATTGCTAACTAAAATTTTAGATGCTAATGATTGGTTAAGTGTCCAAGTTCATCCAGATGATGCTTATGGTTTAGAGCATGAAGGGGAATTAGGTAAGACAGAATGTTGGTATATATTATCAGCTGAAGAAGGTGCTGAAATCATTTATGGACATGAGGCAAAGACGAAGGAAGAGTTACGCCTGATGATTGAGTCTGGACGTTGGGATGATTTATTGACCCACGTTCCAGTTAAAAAGGGAGACTTTTTCTTTGTACCTAGTGGTACGATGCATGCCATTGGGAAAGGCATAATGATTTTGGAAACACAGCAATCGAGTGATACCACCTATCGTGTATATGATTTTGATAGACGAGATGATGAGGGAAATCTACGTGAATTGCACATTGACAAATCTATCGATGTCTTGACATTAGGAGTGCCGGCTAATAGCACGCCAGCGGTTTTAAAATTAAAAGACTTGGAAACAACAACTTTAGTATCGAATCCATTCTTTACTGTTTATAAATGGGAAATAGAGGGTTCTGTTGATATGACAGCGACCGCAGATTATCTGTTGATCAGTGTCTTGGATGGAAAAGGTGTTATGGTTATTGATGAAGTGAGTTATCCAATTGAAAAGGGTGAACACTTTATCCTTCCTAATGATGTAAAAATGTGGCATTTTGAAGGAGAATTGGAGATGATTGCTAGTCATCCAAACTAGAATTTATGGAAAAAGTCTCACGGGAGGAAGTACGTGCGAAAATTAACGCTTATTCATTGCTTCTTTGTGCTAATCACAGCGGCTGTTTTTTATGTCAATCCGTATGGTCCTAACTTGGTTTGGAATATGTTTTTGGCTTTGCTAGCTGTAGATTTTGCTTACTTTAGTCATTTTAAACGAAAAAATAAGGTATTCAACAAGCTATTATCTGTTATTTCAGTGTTGGGATGGTTTATTTTTTACCCTAATACTTTCTATATGCTGACAGATATTGTTTATTTCTCATGGGCGAGTAATATTTTAAGTCAACACACGGCCCTGATTCATTTTGCGATTTTTGTATCTAGTATCTTATTAGCCTTAAGTTCGGGTATTGTCAGTGTTCGTATTATCATGGAGCGGTTTAATATTAGTATTGTTTATCTACGCTATCTCTTTATACTCGGGTTATCATTAGTGTCAAGTATCGCCATTCATATAGGGCGTTATGCAAGATTAAATTCTTGGGATGTCCTATTGAGACCAGAGCTTGTTTTGACTGAAATAAGAGCCGTTTTTAAGCCTGAAAGTTTTTGGTTTATAGCTATTTTTACCTTTTTTCAGATAATGACTTTGGTGTTGCTCGATAAAGAGGATTTTTAACAAATAAGAGGAAATTGGAACAAATAATAAGGAGGCAGTCATTCGTTACTGCCTCTTGTTATTTGTTTTTTGTTCTGAGAAAACTCTTTTTAAAAATAACTTGAAAAATGAACATAAATGTTTTATAATATATATAACGTTCGTAAATAGCGTATTTTAAGAGAACAGACATTAAATTTGTTCTCGTATTGAGGAGAAAAACAATATGGAACAGTTTTTTAAACTGAAAGAACATGGGACATCTGTCTCAACAGAAGTAATGGCAGGTTTGACGACTTTCTTTGCCATGAGCTATATTTTATTTGTTAACCCAAGTATTCTTAGTGTTGCTGGAATGCCGTCTCAAGCCGTTTTCCTAGCGACTATTGTTGCTAGCGCAGTATCAACTTTGATTATGGGCTTATTTGCCAATGTCCCTTATGCCTTAGCGCCAGGTATGGGGCTTAATGCCTTCTTTACTTATACCGTTGTTATTGGACTGGGCTTTACTTGGCAGGAAGCCTTAGCTATGGTATTGCTATGTGGTCTGTTTAATGTCTTTATCACGATTACCAAAGTGCGTAAAAGCATTATCAGAGCTATTCCAGTCAGTTTACAACACGCTATTGGTGGTGGTATTGGTATCTTTGTGGCTTATCTTGGTTTCAAAAATTCAAACTTAATCACCTTCTTGACGTCAGGTAATGATATTATTAGCATCAACAATACACCTGTTGCTGAAACAACGGCTCAGACTTTTGAAAATGGCGTTTTCTCTGTTTTTGCTGGTGGTGGTGTTGTACCAGGGATTTCTACTTTTACTGACCCTGCTGTTCTCTTGACTGTCTTTGGACTGTTCTTGACAGCTGTGTTGGTGCTCAAAAATGTACGTGGCGGTATTTTGATTGGTATTGTTGTAACAACCTTGCTTGGTATTCCAGCAGGTGTCGTTGATTTATCAACCGTTGATTTCTCAAACAATAACCTTGGCACAGCTTTTTCAGAATTAGGTGTGACTTTCTTAGCAGCCTTTGATGGCTTGGCCTCTCTTTTTGACAATGCGAATCGTCTACCTCTTGTTCTGATGACTATTTTTGCCTTTAGTTTGTCAGATACTTTTGATACGCTTGGTACTTTTATCGGGACTGGTCGTAAAACAGGTATTTTTTCAGAAGAGGATGAAAAAGCGTTGGAAAATGGTTCTGGCTTTAATTCAAAAATGGATAAGGCTTTGTTTGCAGATGCCATTGGAACGTCTATCGGTGCGGTATTTGGAACATCAAACACGACAACTTATGTTGAAAGTGCAGCAGGTATTTCAGCAGGTGGACGCACAGGTTTAACAGCTGTAACGACAGCAGTGTTATTTTTACTATCGTCGTTGCTAGTGCCTTTGGTAGGTGTTGTACCAGCCGCGGCAACTTCTCCGGCTTTAATTATTGTAGGGGTCATGATGGTCTCATCTTTCTTGGATGTTGATTGGAGTGATTTTGAAGAAGCGTTGCCAGCTTTCTTTGCAGCCTTCTTTATGGCTATCTCATTTAGTATTTCTTATGGTATTGCTGTTGCGTTCATCTTCTATTGTTTGGTGAAAGTGGTAAATGGCAAAGCAAAAGAAATTCATCCGATTCTTTGGGGATCAACAGCTTTATTTGTGATTAACTTTATTATTTTAGCGTTTCTATAACATGAAAAGGTGACTGTGATGGTTGCCTTTTTAATTTGTATATCTGACTTACTATCAAGGTATATTTTTTATTGAAAAGATGGTATAATGAATAAGATTATTTATATGAGTGGAGAAGAGTTATGGTCGTTTACAATCATCGAGAAATTGAGCCTAAATGGCAAACGTTTTGGGCGGAAAATCACACTTTTAAAACGGGAACTGATGCTGCAAAACCTAATTTTTATGCCTTAGATATGTTTCCTTATCCATCTGGTGCAGGACTTCATGTTGGACACCCCGAAGGTTACACAGCAACAGATATTTTAAGCCGTTACAAACGTGCAAAAGGGTTTAATGTGTTACACCCAATGGGATGGGATGCTTTTGGTCTCCCTGCTGAACAGTATGCTATGGATACGGGTAATGATCCTGCGGATTTCACTGCTGAAAACATTGCAAATTTCAAACGTCAAATCAATGCCCTTGGTTTTTCTTATGACTGGGATAGAGAAATTAACACAACTGATCCTGATTACTACAAATGGACGCAATGGATTTTCACAAAACTATATGAAAAAGGCTTAGCCTATGAAGCTGAAGTACCTGTCAACTGGGTTGAGGAATTGGGAACAGCTATTGCCAACGAAGAAGTTTTACCAGATGGGACTTCTGAGCGTGGAGGGTATCCGGTTGTTCGTAAGCCCATGCGTCAATGGATGTTAAAAATCACAGCATATGCGGAACGTTTATTGACTGATTTGGAAGAACTTGATTGGCCAGAGTCTATCAAAGATATGCAACGCAACTGGATAGGTAAGTCAACAGGAGCAAATGTGACATTTAAGGTTAAGGGCACAGACGAGACATTTACTGTCTTCACAACTCGCCCTGATACCTTGTTTGGTGTGTCGTATGCTGTTCTTGCACCAGAGCATGCCTTGGTTGATGTGATTACGACCAAAGAGCAAGCAGATGCTATTGCAGATTACAAGCATCAAGCTAGTCTCAAATCAGATTTGGCGCGTACTGACTTAGCTAAGGAGAAAACAGGGGCATTCACAGGAGCTTATGCGATTAACCCTGTCAATGGTCAAGAAGTTCCGATTTGGATTGCAGACTATGTGTTGGCAAACTACGGGACAGGTGCCGTCATGGCTGTACCAGCCCACGATGAGCGTGACTGGGCTTTTGCCAAAACCTTCGGCCTTCCTGTTTCAGAAGTGGTTCGTGGTGGTAATGTTCAGGAGGCTGCCTATACTGAAGATGGTGAACACATCAATTCAGATTTCTTGAATGGTCTCAATAAAGCGGACGCTATTGCTAAAATGGTCGAATGGCTTGAAGCAGAAGGTGTTGGTGAAGAAAAAATCACTTATCGCCTACGTGACTGGCTCTTTAGTCGTCAACGTTATTGGGGTGAGCCGATTCCAATTATTCACTGGGAAGATGGAACTTCAACAGCTATTCCAGAAAGCGACTTACCTCTGGTATTGCCTAAAACAAGTGATATTAAACCGTCAGGGACGGGTGAAAGCCCACTTGCTAATTTGACAGATTGGCTTCATGTGACACGTGAAGATGGTGTTAAAGGTCGTCGCGAAACAAATACTATGCCACAATGGGCGGGTTCTAGTTGGTATTATTTGCGTTACATTGACCCTAAAAATACTGAAAAACTAGCAGACGAAGAGTTGTTGAAAGCTTGGTTGCCGGTTGATATCTATATTGGTGGTGCAGAACACGCTGTTCTTCACTTGCTTTACGCTCGTTTCTGGCACAAGTTCCTCTATGATTTAGGTGTGGTACCGACTAAGGAACCTTTCCAAAAACTCTTTAACCAAGGTATGATTTTGGGGACAAGTTACCGTGACGGTCGCGGAGCTCTTGTGGCAACAGATAAGGTTGAAAAACGTGATGGTTCCTTCTTCCATATTGAAACGGGTGAGGAACTTGAGCAAGCACCTGCCAAGATGTCTAAATCGTTGAAGAATGTTGTCAATCCAGATGATGTGGTTGAGCAATTTGGTGCAGATACACTACGTGTCTATGAAATGTTCATGGGACCATTAGATGCCTCAATTCCTTGGTCTGAAGAAGGTTTGGAAGGCAGTCGTAAATTCCTTGATCGTGTGTATCGTCTCTTGACAAGTAAACCAATTGTCTCAGAAAATAATGGTGCTTTAGACAAGGTTTATCATGAGACTGTTAAAGCTATAAGCGAGCAAATCGAAACTCTTAAATTTAATACAGCTATTGCTCAGTTGATGATTTTTGTCAATGCTGCCAATAAAGAGGATAGTCTTTATGTTGATTACGCCAAAGGTTTTGTGCAATTGATTGCGCCATTCGCACCACACTTAGCAGAAGAATTATGGCAAGGTCTGACAGATAGCGGAGAATCTATATCTTATGTTGCGTGGCCAAGTTATGATGAGAGCAAATTAGTTGAAAATGATGTTGAGATTGTTGTGCAAATCAAGGGGAAAGTAAAAGCCCGCTTGGTTGTTGCTAAAGATTTAACACCAAAAGAATTGGAAACTGCAGCATTAGCAGATGCTAAAGTTCAGGCGGAAATCGCTGGCAAGGAAGTCATTAAAGTCATTGCTGTGCCAAATAAATTGGTTAACCTCGTAGTCAAATAGAACTAAACTCATTAAGTAGAGAGTTTCATTGGATTTTTAAAGCGTTCGTGCCATATCACTGTACTGTGAAAAAGCATGGCCGCTTTTGTTTTATTTAAATTCTGCCTTTTTAAACTTATACCTTGGCTGATGAAATCTGAGCTTGACTGTGGTATAATTGTGGCTATGAGAGTTGTTGCAGGAGAATTTGGGGGACGCCCCTTAAAAACGTTAGCTGGAACCAATACGAGACCGACGACAGATAAGGTCAAAGGAGCCATGTTCAACATGATTGGTCCTTACTTTGAAGGTGGACGCGTCCTTGATTTGTATGCTGGTTCGGGAAGTTTAGCTATTGAAGCCATTTCAAGAGGAATGGCAAAGGCTGTTCTTGTTGAAAAGCACAGTGGAGCCCAAGCGATTATTTTAGACAATATTAAGATGACAAAGTCAGCAGACCAGTTTGACCTCTTGAAAGCATCAGCTGAACAGGCACTCGATAGACTTAGAGGGACATTTGATTTAGTTTTACTTGATCCTCCTTACGCTAAGGAAAATATCGTAGAAATGGTGACTGCATTAGAGGAGAGACAGTTGTTGTCTGATGATGTGATGATTGTGTGTGAGACGGACAAATCGGTTGTTTTACCAGAAGAAATTAGTGCTTTTGGCATATGGAAAGAAAAAGTATACGGGATAAGTAAGGTGACAGTCTATGTCAGGTAAGGTTGGATTATTTACGGGGTCATTTGATCCAGTGACACTAGGACATTTAGATCTTATCAAGAGAGCTAGTGTCCTATTTGAGACACTTTATGTAGGGATATTTTATAATCAGGCTAAGAAAGGTTATTTTCCTATTGAGGTGCGCCAAAGTATGTTAGAGGCAGCTCTAGTTGATTTGCCAAATGTCAAGGTGGTGACGATTAGCAATAGTTTGGCTGTTGATGCTGCGAAGAAGCTTGGAGTAACGCACTTGGTTAGAGGATTGAGAAATGCCAAAGACTTGGAGTATGAGGCAAGTTTAGCTTTTTATAATCAGTATTTGGTTGATGAGATTGAAACGATTTTCCTTCTGACTGCACCAGCCTATCGTTATGTGAGTTCCAGTGCAGTTAGAGAGCTAATGCATTTTGGCTCGCCTATTGCTGATTTTGTACCAGAGAGTGTTGTAAAAGAAGTGGAGAGACGACGTGAAGAAAAAGAATAGTAATAAATGGTGGATTGTAGGGATTCTATCCTTTGTGTTTGTTATTTTTAGCTTGTTTTATCCTCTTCCTTATTATATGGAGATGCCAGGTGGAGCATACGATATTCGGGAAGTGTTAAAAGTTGATGATAAAGAAGATCTTGAGAAAGGGTCGTACAATTTTGTGGCTGTCACTGTTAGTGAAGCTACTCTTGCTCAAATCATCTATGCTTGGCTAACGCCCTATACTGAGATTTCGCCTCAGGAAGATGTTTCTGGTGGTTTGAGTGGTGATGATTTTTGGCGCGTGAGTCAGTTTTATATGGAAACATCACAAAATAATGCCATCTATGAAGCCTTAAGTTTGGCAGGTGAAAAACCAGAGTTAACTTATATGGGAGTTTATGTTCTCTCTGTGATGAAAAACTCAACGTTCAAAGATGTATTAAACCTTGCAGATACTGTTATAGCTATCAATGATAAACGCTTTAAGAGTTCAAAAGAACTGATTGATTATGTATCATCGTTTAAGATTGGTGATCCTGTCACAGTAACTTATATCAGTGATAAGAAGGAACATAAGGCTGACGGCAAGATTATCAAGTTATCAAATGGTAAAAATGGGATTGGTATAGGATTAGTGGATAAAACAGTTGTAGATACACCTGTACCGATTGAATTTTTCACAGACGGTGTTGGTGGTCCCAGTGCTGGTTTGATGTTTACTTTGGATATTTACGATCAATTGGTTGATGAAGATTTGAGAAAGGGTAGAGTGATTGCGGGAACTGGAACGATTGAACCAGGTGGTACTGTAGGTGATATTGGAGGTGCAGGTCTTAAGGTGGTATCGGCACATGAGATTGGTGCAGATATCTTCTTTGTGCCAAATAATCCAGTGACAAAAGAGCAGTTGAAGTTGGATCCTGATGCAAAGAGTAATTATGATGAGGCCAAGGCGATGGCAGAAGAGCTTGGAACAGATATGACAATTGTTCCTGTCACCAGCTTAGAAGAAGCTATTGCTTATTTGAAAAAGACGGCATAAAATAAAGGTTGGAAGAAAAATCCAACCTTTTAGGGAGCGGGATGACATAGTGATTTCTTTGAAATCAATGTTGTCCTACTCCCTATTTTGTTATACTAGTGATTTTTACTTGTTTTTCAAATATAAATCAACCATTTTTTTCTGAGGTGTTGCAAAGGGATAATTATGGAAATCTTGCTTTTTCACCCAATGAAGATTATCATTGTTAACTTTAGATGTCTCTAAGAGGGTACCTTCTAAGAGGTGAATATGCCATTTTTGGTGGCTAAAGATATGGGTGATGGCTGGATAGGTTTTGTCAGACCAGTCAAGTTTTAGGTGATAAGTTTCCTCGAATTGCTGTTTTAGTGAGACAGTTTTCTCTATCGGAGAGGGTTTGTCATCGAATAGAGATAACTGTTGGCTGATGAGACTTGTTTCCATGATTGGAAATGACCAGAACCCCCCTAATAATCGTTCTTGCGTGTTTTTTTCAAGTAAATATTCGCCATTCTTATTTTTAATGATAAAAGCCTGAATGTGAATAGGTCTCGGTTTTTTCTTTGGTTTTTTAATAGGGTATTTAGCCATTGTGCCATTGAGGTAGGCAGCACTGAAAAAGCGTATTGGGCTTTCTTCGGGTCTCGGATTTTTGGCAGAATCAATGTCTGTTCCTAGGTCCATAAGCGCTTGATTAAAATCCCCAGGTCTATCGGGGTCTATTAAGACTTCCATAATTTCTTGGAAAATGTGTCTATTTTTAGGATTACCGATATCATAATTGACTTCAAAGAGTCGTGCTATAACACGCATGACATTACCGTCCACAGCAGGTTCTGGCAGGTTGAAAGCAATACTGGAGATGGCGCCGGCAGTATAGGGCCCGATACCTTTTAGGGATTTGATGTCTGTGTGCGTTGAGGGGAAAACACCATTAAAGTCCTCCATAATCTGTAGAGCTGCTTTTTGCATGTTTCTAACGCGAGAATAGTAGCCTAACCCCTCCCAAGCCTTGAGTAATTTTTCTTCTGGAGCATAGGCAAGGTCTGACACTGTAGGGAACCATTCTAAGAAACGCTCATAGTAAGGGATGACAGTCACAACTTGTGTTTGTTGCAGCATGATCTCAGAAATCCAGATACGATAGGGGTCAGTTGTACGACGCCAAGGCAAATCGCGTTTTTCTTTATCATACCAGGCTAGTAATGTTCGCCGAAAGGATTGGATTTTAGGTGTATCCCACATCGTAATGCCGTATTGTTCAAAATCGTAAGTTTTCATAAAACTATCATACCATAGAGACACTGATAAAGACAAAACTAACATTTTGTAGGAGATTTGATTGACTTGAATTGTCGAAAAAACATGGCAGAAGTTTTTTTATTTTGATATAATACCAGTATGTTTGAAACAAGAAATGAAGATGAATTAATAATGCTAGGGACCTTGATCGGTCAAAAAGTAAGGTCTGGTCAAGTTATTGTTTTAACTGGTGATTTGGGTGCCGGTAAAACCACGCTGACGAAGGGGATTGGTAAAGGCTTAGGTGTTCAACAAATGATCAAAAGCCCAACCTATACGATTGTCAGAGAATATGAGGGCAACCTACCTCTCTATCATTTAGATGTCTATAGATTAGGTGATGATCCTGACTCTATTGACTTAGATGATTTTATTTATGCAGAGGGTGTAACGGTTATCGAATGGGGGCAACTGTTAGGTGATGCCTTACCAAATGATTACTTAGAAATTACACTAACTAAGACAGATGATGGTCGTTCATTATCCTTCAGGGCAACAGGGAAAGAGTCTAAAGCATTAGTAGAGGAGGTTGAAAATGGCTAAAAAAGCTCAGGAAGTGATTTTCAAAGAAGCTGAGGCAACAGATGCCAAAGGTCTCCACGATTTATTAACTCAGGTTGCGTCTGAAACAGAGTATCTCAGTGCTGATGAAGGTTCTTTTCATTTAACCGTTGACCAACTTGCAGATAGTTTGATTCAAAGACAAAATAGTTATAATCAAGTGTGTCTTATTGCAACGATAGATGATTTGGTTGTCGGAGTATTAAATATTTCTGCTGACCAACGCTATCGCGTTAATCATATTGGTGATGTGTTTATAGCAGTGAGACAAGAGTATTGGGGACATGGTCTCGGGCAAATTTTACTTGAAGAAGCCATTGCTTGGGCAGAAGCCTCTGGAAGTATTCGTCGCTTAGAGCTCACAGTTCAGGTGCGTAATGAAAAAGCCGTTCATATTTATCAAAAATATGGTTTTACCGTTGAGGGTACCAAAAAGCGTGGTGCAAAAACAAAGAATGGGGAGTTTCTGGATGTCTATCTGATGGGTAGGCTGATAGATTAAAAGATGTATGAGTATTGGTAGAAAAATAATGTTAATGTTAGCTGCTCTGATAATGATCACAGCCATTGCAATAGGTATTTATGTGACGACAGCTTATCATTATTCAACCTCAGAATTATCCAAAACCTACAAAGAGTTCAGGACAGGTAATCAAGTCAGTCAAGCTATTGCCCAAACAGAACCCTTTACCATACTCCTTATGGGTGTTGACACAGGTTCGAATGAGCGTAAAGAAAAATGGGTCGGCAATAGTGACTCGATGATTTTGGTAACGGTTAATCCTAAGACCAAACAAACAACGGTAACCAGTTTGGAAAGGGATATTTTAATCAAGTTATCTGGTGATAAAGAGAATGAAATGACTGGTGTTGAGGCCAAGTTGAATGCAGCCTATGCTTCGGGTGGTGCTGAAATGGCTATTGCTACCGTGCAAGATTTATTGAACATCAAAATTGATAAGTACATGATGATCAATATGGAAGGTTTGATTCAACTTGTTGAGGCAGTAGGAGGTATCACTGTTACCAATCATTTCGACTTCCCGATTAAAATCAGTGATTGGGAACCTGAATTTCAAGCAACAGTTGAACCAGGTACCCATAAAATCAATGGCGAACAAGCGTTGGTCTATGCACGGATGAGATATGATGACCCTGAAGGTGACTATGGTCGTCAAAAACGTCAACGTGAAGTCATTCAGAAAATCATGGCTAAAATTTTAGCACTGGATAGCGTTAGCCGTTATCGCAAAATTTTGTCAGCAGTTAGTCGAAATATGCAGACAGATATTGAAATCTCCAGTCGCACAATTCCTCAGTTGCTGAGCTACAAGGATGCTTTGAAAAAAATTAAAAATGCACAGTTATACGGCGAAGATGCGACTATCGATGGTGGTAGTTATCAGTTAGTTACTGAAAAACATTTGCTTGATGTACAAAATGATATCCGAAAAGCTTTAGGTCAGGAACGACTAAAGAAATTAAAAACGACAGCAGTTCTTTACGATCACTTTTATGATAGCGAACAAGCGGTTTTGCGTTCTGAGACGAGTGATCCCGAAGCATCTCCTGTTGTTATACCATCAGATGTGAGTGTCAGCAATGGGCAGGTCGCTCCTCCTGTTTCTGTGGAGACACCAGTGATAGCTCCAGAGACAACAACCCCAGTGGTCACACCAGAGATAGTTCCAGCTGAAACGGGAGCTCCAGTAGTTGAGACAAGTGAAGTCCCTGCAACTCCTGGACTGCCTCAATAAAATAAATACGAAAGAGAGGTTGAATCTTAGTTCACCTCTCCTTTGCTTTATTCTGTTGACTGATGCTTGTCTAGCACTGACTGGATTTCAGCGAGTCGTGCTTGTGTTTCGTTGTTAAATGACTGAAAGTGATAGGTTAAGTCCTCCCCTATTTCTGACAATAACGGTTGTTGTTGCAATATCGTATTGGCGTCTTGTTTTATCTGATTGAAACTTTGTTGAGCAGCCTGAAAGGTCTTCTTTGTGTCGGCTGCTTCGGATTTTGTGCTATCCCAACCTTGTTTGATGTGTTGGCGATTGTGGTAGAGATAATAAGCACCAGCTCCCAGAAGAGTTAGCTTAAGTAATTTAGTGAGTTTCATTCTGTCACCTCGTTAGCGATGTTTTGAGATAGTTGTGATAAAAGGGTGAAATCAGGCTCGTTTGTCTTGAAAGTTACTGCTAAACCATCTTCAGTTGAAAAACGTGGTAGAAGATGGATATGGGCATGAAAAACAGTTTGTCCAGCAATTTCTTCGTTATTGTTTAACACATTTAAGCCACTAGCACCAGTGGCTTTTTGAAGACCACGCGCAATCTTTGGAACAACAGAAAAGAGGTGACTAGCTGTTGGACTATCCATATCAAGAATATTACGGACATGTTCTTTAGGGATAACCAGTGTGTGTCCTTTAGTTACTTGGGTAATATCTAGAAAAGCGACAACCTTATCATCCTCATAAACTTTAGATGCAGGAATGTTGCCAGCAACAATATTACAAAAAATACAATTATCCATCTTCTTTCCCCGTGTTTCCTTTTTTTAGTATATAATGTAAGTATAGTATATCAAAGTTAGGAAAAAAGGTCATGTTAAAAATTGAAAATGTGACAGGAGGTTATGTTAATATTCCTGTCTTGAAAAACATTAGTTTTGATGTTCGAGATGGTGAGCTGGTTGGTTTGATTGGTCTAAATGGTGCAGGTAAATCCACAACAATTAGTGAAATTATTGGGCTACTAACCCCTTATGACGGTCGTATCACGATAGATGATCTGAGTTTGGCTACTGACGTCAAAGGTTATCGTCAAAAAATTGGTTTCATTCCGGAGACCCCTAGTCTTTATGACGAGTTGACCCTCAAAGAACATCTTGAAACAGTTGCCATGAGTTACGATATTCCTGTAGACATAGCTTTAGAGCGAGCTCAACCTTACTTGGAGATGTTTCGTTTGACGGATCGATTGGATTGGTTTCCGGCTAACTTTTCAAAAGGGATGAAGCAGAAGGTTATGATTATCTGTGCTTTTATTGTTGAACCGAGTTTGTTTATCATTGATGAACCGTTTTTGGGGTTAGATCCTCTAGCAATTGCTGATTTAATTGGTCTATTAGAAATTGAAAAAGCCAAAGGGAAAGCAATTTTGATGAGTACACATGTGCTTGATTCTGCAGAAAAAATGTGCGACCGTTTCGTCATTTTGCACAAAGGAGAAGTTAGAGCTCAAGGGACTCTCTCTGAACTACGTCAACAATTTGGGCAAGAGGCTGCGAGTTTGAATGATATTTATATGGCTTTAACAAGAGAGGTGTAAGAGATGCAAACAATCTTTCAGAAGCGACGCACCAGATTTGTTGAGCTATGCTTGAAATATCTGAAATATGTTTTGAATGACCACTTTGTTTTGGTTGTCATGTTTTTATTGGGGTTTGTCTTGTTTCAATATCGAGAATTATTGACGCATTTCCCCAAACAAACATTGCCGGTTTATCTTTGTTTATTAGCTGTTTTAGGTGTCTGTTTGAGTTTTGGACGTCTTGCTACTTTTGTTGAACCGTCGGATAAGTTATTTTTGTTGCCAAAAGAAGAAGCTTTATTAGATGAGTTAAAACTGGCTCGAAAAAGAGCTTTTATCTTTTGGGGTACGCTACAAGTCCTTGTAACGACTTTAATTTTACCCATATTATTAGCTTTAGGATGGAATTGGTTCTATATCTTCGTATTGGTCTTTGTCCAGCTATGTTTAAAGTGGCTTGTGTTTCAACGCAGGTTGCAGCAGTTAATGATAGAAAAAAGGCTTGATTGGGATAAAGCTATTCTGGGTGAAAAAAAACGTCAGCAAGTGATTTTGAAGTTTTTTGCCTTATTTACGACGGTCAAGGGAGTATCGACAAGCACTAAACGCCGTGCTTATTTAGATAGAGTTATCACTGCCATTCCTAAAAGACAGGACAGGGTATGGTTTACCCTTTACACACAGGCTTTTTTAAGAAGTGGTGATTATTTGTCCTTGGCACTGCGTTTGACAGGATTAAGTCTGTTAGCCATTGCTTTTATCAAGCAAGTCATGATTGCTGCAGGTTTAGCCTTGCTTTTTAACTATCTCTTACTTTTTCAGTTGCTAGTCTTGTATGGACATTACGATTATCAGTACATGACACAACTTTTTCCGACAGATAGTGCATTAAAAAAGGCGAATTTATTACTATTTCTGAGATGGATTGGTATGATACTGGTTGTGATTCAAGGGGTCTGGTTATGGTCTTTGTTGCCTTTACTCTTGTTCTTTTTAGGAATGATGAGCATTCTTTATCTCTATTTGCCTTATAAGTTGAAGAAGATGATTGACTAAGGAATATAAAAAAAGTAAAATAAAATAAGTAAATATTTTGATTGCCACAAAATGACTTTGAGAATAAACTCAGTTACTTGGGCAAGTCAAGTGTTTCCTAGTTTGTAAGATTGGAGGAGGGCCTATGACAGTTTCTGAACAAGAATTAACCTTACAACCCTTGAAAGGAAAAAGTGGACAGGCTTATATAGGTACTTATCCAAGTGGTGAGCGTGTCTTTGTGAAGATGAATACCACTCCTATTTTGACTGCTTTAGCTAAGGAGCAAATCACACCTCAGTTGCTTTGGACAAAGCGTTTAAGTAATGGTGATACGATGAGCGCTCAAGAGTGGTTAGATGGACGCTTGCTGACAAGAGCAGATATGAATAGCAAGCAAATCACACAAATTTTACAGCGAATGCATACCTCACGCCCTTTGGTCAATCAATTGTTACAACTCAATTATCACATTGAAAATCCTTATGATTTATTGGTTGACTGGCAAAAAAACGCCCCTGTGCAACTTCAAGAAAATTCCTATTTACAGTCAATCGTGAATGAATTGAAGCGTAGCTTACCAGAATTTAAGTCTGATCATGCAACAATTGTTCATGGGGATGTCCGTCATAGCAATTGGGTGATTACAACTAGTGGCATGATTTATCTGGTTGACTGGGATTCTGTACGTTTGACAGATCGTATGTATGACGTGGCACATTTACTCAGTCACTATGTTCCTCAGCGTTTTTGGAGAGAATGGCTTAGTTTTTATGGCTACAAATACAATGACTTAGTCTTGCGTAAAGTATACTGGTATGGGCAACTATCCTTCTTGTCACAAATTTTAAAATTCTTTGAAATTCGTGATATGGAGCATGTCAATCAAGAAATTTACGATTTACGAAAATTTAGAGAAAACTTTAGAAAGTTAACATGAGAGTAAGAAAACGAAAAGGCGCCGAAGAGCATCTTGATAATAATCCTCAGTATGTGATTTTGAAACCAGAGGAAGCGAAAGGGCGTTGGAAAGAGGTCTTTGGTAATGACAATCCAGTCCACATTGAAGTTGGTTCTGGGAAAGGACGTTTTATAACAGGTATGGCTGCTAAGCATCCAGATATCAATTATATTGGCATTGATATTCAACGTTCTGTATTGAGTTATGCCTTAGATAAGGTGTTGGCATCTAATCTGCCCAATATTAAGCTCTTGTTGGTTGATGGATCTAGTCTGACCAACTATTTTGCTGAAGGTGAAGTTGATTTGATGTATTTAAATTTTTCTGACCCTTGGCCTAAAACACGTCATGAAAAACGCCGTTTGACTTATAAAACGTTTCTGGATACCTATAAGCACATTTTACCTGAAAATGGTGAGATACATTTCAAGACAGACAACAGAGGCTTGTTTGAATATAGTCTGGCGAGTTTTTCACAATATGGTATGACACTTAAACAGGTTTGGTTAGACCTTCACGCTAGTGACTATGCTGATAATGTCATGACTGAATATGAAGAACGCTTCTCTAAAAAAGGGCAAGTGATCTATCGTGTAGAAGCTAAGTTTTAACAGCCTTTATAATAAGATTTGAGTAGGAGATCCTACTCTTTATGGAGAGGTCGCATAGTGGCCGAGTGCGCACGCTTGGAAAGCGTGTAGTCCTTAACGGGGCTCGGGGGTTCGAATCCCCTCCTCTCCTTTTATCCTATTGATTTCATGGGCTTTAAGGGGGTTTCACCCGCTTTTTACCCGTCAAAATGCAAGTTTTGAAAAATGTCTTTTACCCTATCATCGTTTTTATTTTTCAGTGTTTCAATCTGGTGAGCGTAAACTTTGAGGGTGATGTTGAGATTTTCGTGGCCAAGCAGTTTGGAAACAGAAATTAAATCCACGCCCTGAGCGATTAAATAAGAGGCATATGTGTGCCCTAAAGAGTGATTGGTATAATTTCCCCCAGTCGCTTTTTTTATGGCCTTATTTGAGGCGTTATTTGACGTACCGAAGCAGATACGACCTAACTTGTTTTCTTGGTAGTAATTTTCTTTATAGTTTTTTAGTATTTTTAAGCTGTTACGATCAATAGGGACTTGTCGAATGGACTGTTCGTTTTTTGTTGGTCCGAAGTCTTGAGAAATAGAGTAGTCAAATGCTTTATTGACATCAATATAGCCATTTTCAAAATCAACATCTTTCCAAGTCAGTCCTTGAGCCTCCGCAAAGCGTAGTCCAGTTACACCGATTAGGAAGGTGGTCAGATATGATGCATGCTTAATTTTGTCTTTCGCAAAGTTGAGATAATTTAGATATTCATCTTCCTCCATGAATTTTTCAGATTCTGCTTTTCCAACTTTTTGTGCTTTGACAATGGCACCTTCAGCGAAGTTGTCTCTGATGACACCATCTCGGATAGCCATTTTACAGGAACCTTTGATTTGGTAGTGGAATTTTTCAAGTGTTGATTGTGCTACTGTCTTGCCAAATTCATTGAGAATTTGTTGATAAAAGGTATGGGTGATACTTTTTAGCTTACGATTTCCAAATAACTTTTCCATGTGCTTGAAATTCTTTTTGTAAGTTTGCCATGTTTTTAGGGTAACATGAGGTTTTTTATAAATGTCAGCCCATCGTTTATTGTAATCTAAGACAGTAATATCCAGCAAATCAGCAAAAGTAGTATTTAGTCCTAGTTCTACTTGTTGAGCTGCAGCTTTAGCCAGTGCCTTGGTTTTAAATCCACGCTTGGACTTTTCACGTTTCTTACCGTGGTTATCTCGATAAGTAATACGATATTCCCAACCAGAATCTAGTTTTCGATAAAATGCCATATTGTATTTACCTCACTTTTTTGTTAAAATGGGTATAGTAAAGAGACCTACTGCAAAGCAGGTTTTTACTATACGTTGATACCCTTACACTCAAAATTTAGCGATGGAGAGTGTGAGGGATTTTTTTAGCTATGGTTAAAAAAAGATTTAGAGATGAGGTATTTTATAGGATTATTGTAAATTCTGTATATGAAATCCGCTTCTTCTAAGTCTTTTAAAGCTTGCTTGATAGAGCGTTGTGAATATTCGGTATGTTTTAGAATTTCTAATAGTTCTGATTGGGTTAAGACCTCAAGTTCATTGTCTGTGAATAGTTGAGATTGTAGGATTAGATAAAGTACCTCAGATTGAGGTAAAGTCAGTTTTAAATGACGTATTTTGTCTTGATAGAAGCTTAGCCCTGCTTTTTTATCAGATAGGACTGCTATAATTTCGTTTTGTCCTTTGATAAGGTATTTGAGTATCATATGAACAAACATAGTGCCGTCAGCACGGTTTAAGTAATGTCCTGTATCAGAAAAAGCTTTGTAGTAACTTGTTTTGTTCTCGTTGATTTTTTTGTTAATAATCAACCCTGAGAATTTGTCGAGTTTTCTTGAAAGGTATTTGGATAAAATGTACCTACCCGTTCTCCCATTTCCGTCATAAAAGGGATGGACATTTTCAAAGAAGTAATGAGCTAAGGAAGCTTTGATGAGAAATGGAAATCTGCGATTATTAATGAACGTTAACCAACTGTTAAGCATATTGGTGATGGCTGGTTCAGTAGATGGGGCAATATGTTCGATTTTATCATTGTTATTAGTAATTGAAACAAATTTAGAGCGAAAGAGTTGCCCATCTAAAGAATCTTCTATTGCGATTTCTCCAGTTGTCAGTTGGTCATAAATTTTTCTTATATCCTCTAGGGTAGAGATTTTTAAGAACTCATTAGATAGTATGTCTCTATACATTCGTATAGTAGATAAGTGTTTAATGTTAGAGCGCCTTTCTGTTATTCACCGTAGAGAAATCAATTGGCTCAAGTGGTATTTTTTAAGGGATAAGAAAAGTCCTCATAGAACGGTTTTAGAACAGAAAATCCATAATGCTTTTTTAGAACAGGACTTGGAACAGTCAGCTTTTTTAGTCAATCTTAAATTAGTAACAAGCAATTACATCTCTAAGTCAGACCCAAAAATGTTAAAAGCTATAAAGGAAGTTTATGTATATGAAAGATTAAATGTCATTGGTGCTTGTCAAAATATATTGTTCTTAACCTCAAGCCCAGCATATGTACACATCAATAAATGGTTTGATGATTACTTTGTTTCAACATACAAACATATTCCATTGATAAAATAATCGTAAAAATTCCCTAAAGATATACAATAAAATGAAATCATGAGTAGTAATGCTTGTGATTTTTTTGTTGGGAAGGAGGTAGTAAATGAATGAAAGACAAAGGCGTTTTGCAGATGAGTACATAAAGACAGGAAACATTGAACAGTCAGCATTAAAAGCTGGTTACTCTGAAAATTATGCTAGAAGTCAGTCTCATAAATTATTGGCAAATGTTGGCATAAAATCATATATCCAAGAACAGATGGATGAATTACATAAATCAAACATCATGGATGCCACAGAGGCGCTGTCCATTCTTTCTGAGATTGCTAGAGGTAAGAGAGATGAGGAGGTCTTGATACTCAATCCAACAACAGGGAAAGTAGAAAAACACACGAAAAAAGCCGACAATGCAACAGTTATTAAAGCCATCACTGAAATCTTGAAACGCTACCCAACGGCTAAACAGTCTGAAAAACTAGAGCTAGAGCTTGAGAAGTTGAGATCACAGTTGATGGATACACAGATGGAGAATGAAACTATAACGATTGCTGATAGATGGGAGGTTGAAGATGAAGATAATTGATATTCAGAAAAATGTAAATCCTCATTTCAAGAGTGTTTGGGTGTCTAAAAGGCCCTACAATATCCTGAAAGGCGGGCGTAACTCTTTTAAGTCATCAGTTGTTACACTTAAATTGATTTATATGATGATTAAATACATCATAAAAGGGGAAACGGCAAACATTGTCATTATTCGAAAGGTAGCTAATACAATTAGAGATAGTGTCTATAATCAAATTCAGTGGGGGTTAAGAGTCTTTGGTCTGACAAGTCGCTTTAAGATGACAGTAAGCCC
>NZ_JBRUGW010000012.1:0-48875 GCF_053206505.1 Streptococcus fryi
TCCATATGAGTCTTTCTAATGATGGTTTGCTTGCTTTTCATTATAGGTCATATGGGACTTTTTGATACTCAAAAGGCCCTATAATCTCTATGGTGGAGTTACCCACTACAGAAATTATAGAGCCTTTTTAATTATTCTTTTTGACTTTTAAGTCATGTGAACTGAAGTCAGATGAGCTTGTCTAAATATTTGCTAAGGCGTCTTCTATTTGGCTTAAAATCATAGTAAGGTGATTTTTATCATTAACAAAATCGAGGTTTGTTCCATCGATTTTAAGTTTAGGACTCTTATCATAATTTTCAAACCATTTTGGATAAGCTGCATGCACCTGTTTGTAGTAGGCTAAGAGTTCAGGGTTATTTTCCACTTGTTCATAATCTCTACCACGATCTTTAATACGCTTAAGCATAGTGTCAAAGTCAACATCAATGTAGATCAATAAATCTGGAGCTTTTTTGGGCATTCCTTCAAGCTCTTCTAGCATGTTTTCTAATAGCTCATGATAGACATCATGTTCTTGTTTAGTGACGTTTCCATTTTGATAATTAATATCTAAAAACAAAGCATCTTCAAAAATTGATCTATCAAGAATATTATTGTTATGTGTATAGGCTTCTTTAATACTTTTAAAGCGCTTGTTCAAAAAATAGATTTGTAATAAGAAAGCATATTTTTCAGGATTATTATAATATAAATCCAAGACAGGATTGTCGTCTACTGATTCATAGAAGACTGATGTTCCAAAATGTGCTCCAAGAGCTTCAGCGAGAGAAGATTTTCCTGCACCTATTGTACCAGCTAATACTATCAAAATAAAGCATTCCTCAACTTTCTAAAGGTCAACTCCTCAAATGTCATATGTTTAAATAGAATGTTAAACGTTCCTCACTCTTTTGGGAAACTCCATAAGTGATTGGAAGTAAACTATGTTTGATGAGAAGACATGTGGTTAACTATGCCGTTTTGTATATTCTACGGCAACTATATTGTAGTACTAAATTTGTTTATCGTCAATGCTTCTTTTTAGGCTATCATTTCATATTAGTCTATGATTAGGAATAGTTAAAAGCGTTGGTTAGAAAAGTAATCTAAAATTGTATTCTTGAGATAAGTTTTCAAGTGACTGACTTTATCTTTCTTTAATGAAGTGAGAACGACTTCCCATTTTGGACGTTCAGCTAGTTTAATTTCAACAAGACCTTCCATGTTAGCAAACTGGGTGATAGGTCTAGGTAAAATCGTTACATAAGATGAATAGCGGGTACTGTTTAGTAAAAAGTCCCAAGAAGCTGAGTAAACCTTGATAGTAGGACATATTCTTGCTTGTGTAAAAAGATTTTTTAGCTGGTGATTGATCATAAATGACTTATCAAAGGTGACTAAATTTTCACGATGCAAGTCCTGAAGAGAGAGATTTTTATTGCTATTGAATTTTTCTTTAAATGTTTCCTCACTCATATATAAGCAGAGTTGGTCGCGTAATAAAATATCTATATCAGCAATGCTCGAATCCAAGGAAGTAGGTGTTAAGAGGATAGCAAAATCGACTTCGTTTAAAATTAGTTTATTTTGAAGATCATAAGCACCTATCTCGATGATGTTAAATTTGACATCAGGATTTTCTTCGATAAGCTTTGGGATGAGTTCAGAGAAGATAACACCGGAAATGAGTTGAGGAATGCCGATAGTGATTTCTCCTTTATATTTACGCGATTCGTTACGTAAGTCAGCCATCAGTTGCTCATGGGCAGAAATGACTGATTTAGCATTTTCATAAAAACGCTCGCCTACCGAAGTCAGGCCTGTCAGACGTCCCTTTTCCCTTGTAAACAAGACAACATTCTCGTCTTGCTCCATGGATTTGATATAGCTACTTAATGCAGGTTGGGAGATATGTCTTTTTTGAGCAGCTTTTGTTAGGTTAAAATCACAGTTAACGATTTCTATAAAATAAATAAGATTTGAAAGCTTCATAGTTCCTCGTATAGTATAATAAATTTCTATATCATATATAAAAAAATCATATTTGTTTTTTATGGAATTCATTATACAATAAAACTGTAAGCGTTTCAATATCAAATCAATTTATTTTTAAATAAGGAGAAAAAAATGACAAAAGAAGTTGTTATCACAGCAGCCTATAGAACTCCAATTGGTAATTTTGGAGGAGCTTTTAAAAACGTATCAGCAGTTGATTTAGGAGTGACAGTTGTTAAAAAAATATTAGAAGAAACTAAAGTCCCTAAAGAAGCGATTGATGAAGTTATTTTTGGTAATGTCCTTCATGCAGGTCTTGGTCAGAATGTCGCTCGTCAGATTAGTATTAACTCAGGTCTACCACAAGAAGTACCAGCATTTACGATTGATATGGTATGTGGTTCTGGGCTAAAAACAGTAGAGCTTGGTGCTCAAAAAATTCAATCAGGTAATGCTGATATTGTTTTAGTTGGTGGTGCAGAAAATATGAGTCAAGCGGCATATGTGCTGCAAAATCAACGATGGGGTTCTCGTATGGGGGATACCAAAGTTGTGGACACTATGATTAGAGATGGTCTAAGTGATGCCTTTGCTGGCTATCATATGGGGATTACGGCAGAAAACATTGCAAGCAAGTATAACCTTAGCAGAGAAGAACAAGATGCTTTTGCGGCAAATAGTCAACAAAAAGCTCAAAAAGCTATCGAAGAAAATAAATTCAAAGAAGAAATTGTGCCAGTTTATGTACCACAGCGAAAAGGTGAACCTATTGTTGTGGATGCTGATGAATACCCAAAACTTGATACAACAGTTGAAAAACTTGCTAAATTAAGACCTGCATTTGTCAAAGAAAATGGAACCGTGACAGCTGGTAATGCTTCTGGTATCAATGATGGTGCAGCAGTGATTTTATTGATGAGCAGAGAAAAAGCAGAAGAACTTGGTTTGAACATCATAGCTTCAGTTGTTAGCTTTGCCAGTGCAGGTGTTGATCCAAGTATTATGGGGTGTGGTCCAATTCCTGCAACTCAAAAAGCTTTGGCAAAAGCGAATTTGACGATGTCAGATTTGGATTTGATTGAGGCTAATGAAGCTTTTGCGGCACAAGCTTTAGCAGTTGCAAGAGATTTAGGATTTGATGATGACAAAGTAAATGTCAATGGTGGTGCGATTGCTTTAGGACATCCAATAGGAGCATCTGGTGCACGTATCCTTGTAACTCTATTATCTGAAATGACTAAGCGCCATAGCACATATGGATTAGCGACATTATGTATCGGTGGTGGACAAGGACAAAGCCTTATCGTGAAGAGACAGGAGGAAGAATAAAATGAAGACAAATAAGTTGATTTCAATTGCTGAGGCTGTTGCTCAGATTCATGACGGTGCTACCATCATGGTCGGTGGTTTTATGACCAACGGTACCCCAGAAGCGCTAATTGATGCTCTTGTTGAAAAAGGTGTCAAAAATCTGACGCTCATCTGTAACGATGCCGGCTTTATCGATAAAGGTGTTGGTAAGATGGTTGCAGGTCACCAATTTAAGAAAATCTATGCGTCACATATTGGCTTAAATAAGGAAGCAGGTCGTCAAATGACAGCTGGTGAAACCGAAATTGAGTTGATTCCTCAAGGGACATTAGCAGAGCGCATTCGTATTGGTGCTTATGGTATCGGAGGTTTTTACACCCCAACTGGTGTAGGTACCCTAGTTGAAGAAGGTAAAGAAAAGAAAGTCATTGATGGTGTAACCTATCTTTTGGAATATCCTTTGAAAGCAGACTTCGCCTTGATTTTTGCTAATAAAGCAGATGAACTCGGAAATTTACAGTATAGCGGTTCTGAAAATAATTTTAACCACATTATGGCAGCTTGTGCAGATACTACCATCGTTCAAGCGAGAGAAATAGTACCTGTTGGTAGTTTGCAAGCAGAGTTTATTCATACCCCGCATATCTTTGTTGATTATCTTGTTAAAGAGGAGGCGTAATCATGGCTATTGAATTGAGTAAAGAAGAAGTTCAAAATAGAATTGCACAGCGCGTGGCTCAGGAATTGGAAGATGGGACATTAGTTAATTTGGGTATTGGTTTACCTACCAAAGTAGCTAATTTTGTTCCAGATGATATTATGGTTTATTTCCAATCAGAAAATGGTTTTGTAGGTTTGGGACCTAAGTCTGATGATACTGAATCAACGATTGTCAATGCTGGTGGCCAACCAGTGACTGTTTACCCAGGTGCAGCTTTCTTTAATAGTGCTGATTCATTTGGGATTATAAGAGGTGGTCATGTTGCCTTAACTGTTTTGGGTGCTTTGGAAGTGGCAGAAAATGGAGATATCGCCAACTATTTGATACCAGGAAAAATGGTTCCTGGTATGGGTGGAGCAATGGATTTGTTGGTTGGTGCTAAAAAAGTTATTGTAGCGATGGAACATACCAATAAAGGACGTCATAAAATTTTACCTAAATGTAGCTTACCTTTGACAGCTAAAGGTGTTGTTGATTTAATCATCACAGAAATGGGTGTCTTTAAAGTAACTGAAGAAGGAATCAAGGTTCTAGAAATCAGCGAAGGCTTCACTTTTGAGGAAGTTCAAGAAGCTACTGGTGTTCCTCTTATTCAATTGTGATATGATGAGCTAAATATGTCTAATAAAAGGTGATGCTAACATTAAAAATATAATCATCATTAGTTAACAAAATAGTACCTTTAGGCTGAGACTAAGGTCCTTGCCTAAAGGTATTTTTTCAACAAATAGATAAACTAGTTGTAAAGTTTCTAGTGAAAAGTAAAAAAATTTTTCAGGATATAGTAAATAGGAAGAAATCATTGCAAGTGAGCTAGAAACGGTTGATTCTACGGATTTTGCATGGAAAAGTCTATTCTTGTATGGTATAATTTAAGTTATATTGGGCATTTTAAAATGCTAGAAGGAGGTAGTGAAAATGGCAAATGCAACCTTAGAAGTAATGCAAGATATTGAATTTGCAGCGACATCTGTGTTAGCAGAGTATGATGATAAGATTGCAAAACTTCGTTCTCAATTGCAAGCCGAGTTAGATCGCAAGGTAAGGTCATATGAAGATGGCACGAACAGACAAGTTCAAGAGCTATCTGAAAAAGGACAACAGCACTTGGCAGATCTAAAAGAAGCTTTGGCTCTGACGATTAAGGAAAATGATGCTAAGGTTAGACGTGCCTTGACGGATAAGAAAGATGATTTGGTTCAGCAAATTGTAGACAAGGTGGTAGCACAATATGGCAATTAGTCAAATGCGAAAACTGGCTCTTGTCTTTCCGAAAGATGCTTCGGATGATGTATTGCTTAGTTTGCAGAAAACACATGGTGTTGAAATCCGCCATTTGACAGAAATGCCAGATTGGCAAACAGCTTTAGCTAGTGATGCAGTCCAGTCAGTAGGCTTATCCACAGAAGACCTATCTGACATGCAGGCTTATCAGAAGGAACTTGAGACTGTCATTAAGCAGTTGCAAAGGCATTTACCTACTCAAAGTATGTTTAAACGCTTGAAAACGCCTAAACAAAGTTTATCTTTTGAAGAGTTAGAGTTTTTTGGAGAGCATGGGCAGGGGCATGTCACTTTAACAAATGTTAGAGAGCGATTACAAACTTTAGAACGTTTGGAAGAGCAGATAGCGGATATTAATGATAAGATTGACAGCTTATTACCTTGGCAAACGCTAGAGCTTATACCTAATCAGTTAAAGACCTTTTCTCATATCAAAGCTCTTGTTGGTACAATTCCTAGTTCCAATGAAGATCGTTTTTTCAAGGCAATGCAGTCTAATCCAGACCTCGCGTTTGAGAAAATCTATAATACAGAATCAGAGTATGGTTTGGTTGTCTTTGCTTCGAGTGAGATTGTTGATTTGGAAGGTTATTTGTCTGAAACCTATGAGTTTAAGCGTTTGACTTATACTCAGTCAGTTCCGCCAGCTACTTATTTGAAGGACCTACTTGCTCAACAGGAAACTTTTGATGTTAATAGGCGTGCGCTTTTGAAAGACT
Organism: Streptococcus fryi; assembly: GCF_053206505.1. Taxonomy (NCBI): domain Bacteria; kingdom Bacillati; phylum Bacillota; class Bacilli; order Lactobacillales; family Streptococcaceae; genus Streptococcus; species Streptococcus fryi. Next base: position 6,013 of record NZ_JBRUGW010000012.1, read on the forward strand.
TATCGCAAAGTTTTGAAGGTTTAGAGGCTTTACAATTGCAATTAGACTATCACTTGAATCATCAAGCACGTCAAATGACTAAGGAGCAATTGCTTAGCACTGCCAATCTGACAGCCTTAGAAGGTTGGGTACAGAGTGATGATGTTAGCCATCTTGAACAGCAATTGCAAAAGGATTTAGGTAATCAGGTTTTCATTAGACTTATGGATGTTGAAGAAGAGGATTGGGACGATGTTCCTATCCAATTGAAGAACAACGCCTTTGTGGCACCTTTCGAGTTGGTTACAGAAATGTATGCTCTACCTAAATATTATGAAAAAGACCCAACACCGTTTTTAGCACCCTTCTATTTCACTTTCTTTGGGATGATGGTTGCTGACTTGGGATATGGCTTAGTCTTGTTCTTAGCTACTTTAGTGGCTTTGAAAGCATTCCATTTAGACAAGGCTAGTGAGCGGTTTATCAAGTTCTTTAACTTGCTGGGGATTTCGGTCTCTTTATGGGGTCTCATTTATGGGTCATTCTTTGGCTATAATTTACCGTTCCACCTGTTAAGCACAACCAATGATGTGTTAGCTATTTTAGGCTTGTCAGTGGTATTTGGTTTTATCACTCTGATTTTTGGTCTCATTTTGGGTGGTTTACAGCACATCAGGATGAAAGCCTATGCTCAAGCCTACCATTCAGGCTTTGCTTGGGTGATGATTTTGTCAGGAATAGCCCTTTTAGCTGTTGGAAAAATACTACCAGATATGGCTATTTTAGCAACGATTGGTTCTAGTTTGGCTATTATCAATGCTCTGGGTATTTTAGTTGTCTCAGTCATTGAAAGTAAAGGGTTAGGCGGGTTAGGTTCAGGTCTCTTTAATCTGTATAATATTAGTTCCTATGCTGGAGACCTAGTTAGTTTCACACGTTTGATGGCTTTGGGCTTATCGGGAGCAAGTATTGGTTCAGCCTTTAATTTGATTGTCGATATTTTCCCGATTTGGGCAAAATTTTCGATTGGCATCTTGGTATTTATTATACTACATGCCGTCAATTTATTTCTATCACTGTTGTCAGGTTATGTGCATGGTGCACGTCTGATGTTTGTTGAGTTTTTTGGTAAGTTTTACGAGGGTGGCGGTCGTGCCTTTAACCCTTTGAAGCCTGCTGAGAAATACGTTACTATAAAAAAAGAAGTTCATTTGGAGGACAAATAAAATGGAACAGTTATCATCTTACTTTTCAACTCATGGGGGAGTTTTCTTCGCTGCTTTAGCTATCGTTTGTGCGGTAGCCTTTAGTGGTATGGGGTCAGCCCTTGGTGTTGGTAAAGCAGGTCAATCTGCAGCAGCTCTTTTAAAAGAGCAACCTGAAAAATTTGCTCAAGCACTTATCTTAGAATTGCTGCCAGGTACACAAGGACTTTATGGTTTTGTTATTGGTATGTTGATTTGGCTTAATTTAACACCAGATATGTCAGTGGAAAAAGGATTAGCTTATTTATTTACTTCTCTTCCAATTGCGATTGTCGGCTATTTCTCAGCCAAACATCAAGGAAATGTAGCAGTAGCAGGTATGCAAATCTTAGCGAAACGCCCTGAAGACTTTATGAAGGGTGCTATCTTAGCAGCCATGGTTGAGACATACGCTATCTTGGCATTCGTTGTGTCATTCCTTCTATTGACAAAAGTTGGTTAATGATTGCACGTCGCATGACGATTAAGGCGAGAAGAAGGAATTTGGTTCCTTTTGAAAGCTAATGAAGAATGTTAAATAAGGAGGCCACTGTGTCTGATATGGAACAATTAAAAGCCTCAGTCATTGCACATGCTCACGAGAAGGGACAAGCCCTTCTTGCTGAGGCTGAAGAACGTATAGCAACAGAATTTGCACTCAAGGAAAAACAGGTTCTGCAGGAAAAAGCAGCTTTGAGAGAGAAAAAGTTGCAAACGGTCAAGCGCCATTTGCAACGTGAAGAACAGCAACTTCAAAACCAAGAGAGACAGTCAACCTTGGTGACAAAAAATACTGTTTTAAAAGAATTATTTAGAGGTGCTCAAGAAAAGATGAGCTCTTGGGATGGTCAACAACAAGTTGCATTTTTATCTGCTATTCTTAACCGTTATGATAAGCAAGATATTCAAGTTCAAGTGGGTCAACTGACGAGAGAACTCTTGACACAGGCTGATTGGGATAAGTTATCTGCTGATTTTCCAAATGTCATATTTGCTGATGGGGGCATTCCAAATGAAGCAGGTATGATTATCTCTGACGGACAGGTTGATGATAATTTCTTATATAGTAGCCTTGTCCAGTCACTTTGGAGTAATGAAAGCCATCGTCTTGCTATGGCGATTTTCACTGAAGAATAGGAGGTTGTTATGGATACAAGCCTCTTCTCGCAAGTGAACACGGTACTAAGTGTCAGAGAAACAGAGCTTTTAGCTCCTACACTTTTTCAAAGTCTATTAGATGCTAAAGACCGTGAACAAATGGCGCAGTTATTACAAGGTAGCCCGTATGTGTTTAATTCTCAAGAATTAAGTCAATTAACTATTATCGAAGAACGTTTAATGAAAGAATTGATTAAGACGTACACCTGGGCTTTTGAACATAGCCCATATCCAGAGGTCGTTCAACTTTTTTCATTGAAATATACCTATCACAATCTCAAAGTCTTATTAAAAGCAAAAGCTCGTCAATCTGATTTGAAACACTTGTTAATTCCGATTGGTTATTATTCGCTTGAAGCTTTAGAACATGCTGTTTTAACACTTACTGATGAACAATGCCCAGCTGAAATGTTAGATGAAATCAGATCAACTTGGCATGAATACCAAGACTATAGGGATGTTCGAGTGATTGAAATCGGTATGGATTTTGCTTACTTTAAGCATTTGAAACGTTTGTTGCTCACGCTTGATGATGAGGTTTTTGAGCAATTAGTCAGCTTAAAAATTGATTTTTACAATCTGACAACGGTTAAAAGAGGTCTTGATCAAGATAAGCCGAGAAGTTTTATCTATCAGTTGGTTTCAGATGAGGGTCGTTTGACTGCCTCACAGTACATAGAGGTTTTGGAAGAGAAAAAACTATTATCATGGTTTAATCAGATCAATCCTGAGGTCTTTGATTTGGATTTGGCAAGTTATGAACATTCAATGTCAGAAGGAATATTATCAAGTCAGGATTTAGAGCGGTTAGAAAGCTTACTAATTTTCAAAGTCTTAGATAAAGGACGTTACGATGTTGACGGGCCAATTCCTCTTGCTCGTTATCTTTTTGGCAAGGAATTAGAAGTAAAAAATCTTCGTTTAATCTTGATTGGTCGAGATAACCAACTGACAGCAGAACAGATAGCAGAAAGGATGAGACCGATTTATGGACAATAAAACCTTTAAAATTGGCGTTGTTGGTAATCGTGATGCTATCCTGCCTTTCCAGATGATAGGTTTTCAAACCTTTCCTGTTAGTGAAACGCAAGAAACAATCAATACCTTGCGCCATTTGGCTAATAATGATTTTGGGATTATTTACTTGACAGAAGATATAGCTATGGCTATTCCAGAAACCTTAGCTTATTATGATAGTCAAGTGACGCCTGCTATTATCTTGATTCCAACACATAAGGGGCAGACAGGATTCGCCTTGAAGCGTTTGCAAGATAATGTTGAAAAAGCCGTTGGGCAAAATATTTTATAAGAATAATCAAACTAGCAAGTATTGCTATCGTTAAAAGAGTTTGAAGGAGTATCCCAAACTCGTCTATTATGTTAGGAGGAGTAACCTTGAAGCAAGGAAAAATTATTAAAGTTTCAGGTCCTTTAGTTGTTGCATCAGGAATGGAAGATGCCAATATCCAAGATATTTGCCGTGTGGGCAATCTTGGTCTGATTGGTGAAATTATTGAAATGCGTCGTGATGAGGCATCCATTCAGGTTTATGAAGAAACATCTGGTATTGCACCAGGAGAACCTGTTGTAACAACAGGTAGCCCATTGTCTGTTGAGTTAGGGCCTGGTTTGATTTCGCAGATGTTTGATGGTATTCAACGTCCTTTGGAGGCTTTCAAAGGCTTGACGCAAAGCGATTTTCTAATCCGTGGTGTTGATTTGCCAAATCTTGATCGTGAGGTGACATGGTCATTTAAACCACTCGTTTCCGTTGGTCAAGAGGTTGTAACTGGAGACATTATCGGTACGGTCCAAGAGACTCATGTTGTCGAACACCGTATCATGTTACCACACCCTATATCTGGTAAAGTGATTAGTATCCAAGAAGGTGACTTCGCCGTTGAAGAAGTGATTTATGAAATCGAACAAGCGGATGGTACAATCTATAAAGGAACAATGATGCAAAAATGGCCAGTGCGTAAGGCGCGCCCGTTTGCTCAAAAATTGATTCCCGTGGAGCCATTGGTGACTGGTCAGCGTGTTATTGATACCTTCTTCCCTGTGACAAAAGGTGGTGCTGCTGCGGTACCTGGCCCGTTTGGAGCTGGTAAAACAGTTGTTCAGCACCAAGTGGCTAAGTTCGCCAATGTTGATATTGTTATTTATGTTGGTTGTGGTGAACGTGGGAATGAGATGACGGACGTTCTGAATGAATTTCCTGAGTTGATTGACCCAGCGACAGGACAATCAATCATGCAACGTACGGTCTTGATTGCGAATACCTCAAACATGCCTGTAGCAGCCCGTGAGGCCTCTATCTATACAGGTATAACCATTGCGGAATATTTCCGTGATATGGGGTATAACGTTGCTATCATGGCTGACTCGACGTCACGTTGGGCGGAAGCATTGCGTGAAATGTCAGGTCGTTTGGAAGAAATGCCTGGTGACGAAGGGTATCCAGCTTACCTTGGTAGCCGTATTGCTGAGTACTATGAACGTGCCGGTCGTGTTAAGACCTTGGGTAGTGATGGTCGCGAAGGAACGATCACAGCAATCGGTGCCGTATCACCTCCAGGAGGAGATATCTCAGAACCGGTAACACAAAATACCTTGCGTATTGTTAAGGTGTTCTGGGGATTAGATGCGCCATTGGCACAACGTCGTCACTTCCCAGCTATTAACTGGTTGAGTTCCTACTCATTGTATGTAGATGAGATTGGTCAGTATATCAATGCTCGTGAAAAGGTAGAATGGGCAGAAAAAGTCACTAAGGCAATGAATATCTTGCAATTAGAAAGTGAATTGGAAGAAATTGTTCGTTTGGTTGGTATTGATTCGCTTTCTGAGAAAGACCGTCTCACACTAAACACGGCACGCCAGATTCGTGAAGACTATTTGCAACAAAATGCCTTTGATAGTGTGGATACATTCACATCTTTCCGTAAGCAAGTTGCTATGTTGTCAAATATTCTTCTCTTTGATGAAGAAGCTAATCGCGCTTTAGAGTTGGGTGCTTACTTAACTGAAATCATGGAGGGAACAGATGTTCTTCGTGACCGTATTGCCCGTAGCAAGTTCATCCCAGAAGAGCGTGTATCTGAAATAGAAGGTTTGGCAGAAGTGATAAAAGAGACTTTACATGACATTGTAGCAAAAGGAGGCATGACACATGAGCGTGATTAAAGAATATCGTACCGTTAGTGAAGTCGTTGGTCCTTTGATGATTGTTGACCAAGTTGAAGGTGTTCACTACAACGAGTTGGTTGAAATCAAATTGCACAATGGTGAAGTTCGTCAGGGTCAGGTCTTGGAAGTTCATGAAGACAAGGCTATGGTTCAGCTTTTTGAAGGTTCAACAGGTATCAACTTAGCAAAAGCTAAGGTAAGATTTACCGGTCGTCCATTGGAACTAGCTGTATCAGAAGACATGGTTGGTCGTATCTTTAACGGTATGGGTAAACCAATTGATGGCGGACCTGAGTTAATTCCTGAAAAATACTTGGACATTGATGGTCAAGCGATTAATCCTGTGGCGCGTGATTATCCAGATGAGTTTATCCAAACAGGGATTTCTGCCATTGATCATTTGAATACTTTAGTTCGTGGGCAAAAGTTACCTGTATTCTCAGGTTCAGGTCTGCCACATAAGGAATTGGCGGCACAGATTGCTCGTCAGGCAACTGTTTTGAACTCTGATGAAAACTTTGCCGTTGTTTTTGCGGCTATGGGGATTACATTTGAGGAAGCAGAATTCTTTATGAATGACTTGCGAGAGACAGGTGCTATTGATCGTTCTGTACTCTTTATCAATTTGGCTAATGACCCAGCGATTGAGCGTATTGCGACACCTCGTATTGCCTTGACGACTGCGGAGTATTTAGCTTATGAAAAAGACATGCACGTCTTGGTTATCATGACAGACATGACAAACTATTGTGAGGCCTTGCGTGAAGTATCAGCAGCACGTCGTGAAGTACCAGGTCGTCGTGGCTATCCAGGTTATCTTTATACAAACCTTTCAACGCTTTATGAGCGTGCGGGACGTTTGGTTGGTAAAAAAGGTTCGGTGACACAAATCCCAATTTTAACCATGCCTGAAGATGATATTACTCACCCAATTCCTGACTTGACAGGTTACATCACTGAGGGACAAATCATCCTATCTCGTGACCTTTACAATTCGGGTTATCGCCCACCGATTAACGTTTTACCATCTCTCTCGCGTTTGAAAGACAAGGGTTCAGGTGAAGGTAAAACCAGAGCTGACCATGCTGCAACGATGAACCAATTGTTTGCTGCTTACGCACAAGGTAAACAAGCTAAAGAATTAGCTGTTGTGCTTGGTGAATCGGCTTTATCAGCTACAGATAAGCTATACGTACAATTTACGAATCGTTTTGAAGAAGAATATATTAATCAAGGTTTCCAAACCAATCGTACAATCCAAGAAAGTTTGGATCTTGGTTGGGAATTGCTATCTATTCTCCCACGTACAGAGCTTAAGCGTATCAAAGATGAGATGATTGACCAATATTTGCCTAAAAAGGATAATTAGTTAATCGCTCATCATCAAATGGCATGGATATGATGTACCATTTGATCAATCGATCTTATTAAAGGAGTTTAGTATGGCACGATTGAATGTCAAACCCACCCGAATGGAATTGAGTAAGCTCAAAGACCGTTTAAAAACAGCGACACGTGGCCATAAATTATTGAAAGATAAGCGTGACGAATTGATGCGTCGATTCATTGATTTTGTCCGTGAAAATAATCGCCTCAGACAAGAGGTTGAACAAAGTTTATCAGCAAATATGAGAGACTTTGTTATGGCAAAATCTCTAGAGCATGATGCTATGGTGCAGGAGATTTTTGCGGTACCAACAAAAGAGGTTAAACTCTTTATTGAACAGGAAAACATCATGAGTGTTAATGTTCCAAAGATGCATACGACTATCGAAAATCCTTATGGCACTGATGAAGGTGATGTCGTTTATAGTTATCTATCGTCTAACAGTCAGATGGACCATACAATCAATAGTATGTCAGGACTTTTAGATAAACTTTTGCGTCTTGCTGAGCTTGAAAAGACCTGTCAGCTGATGGCAGATGAAATTGAAAAAACACGTCGTCGTGTTAATGGTTTGGAATACCTTACCATTCCACAACTAAAAGAAACCATTCATTATATCGAAATGAAGCTAGAAGAAGCGGAAAGAGCTAATCTTGTTCGTATCATGAAGGTGAAGGATAAATAATTTAAAAAGACCTTGCGTTTGAGATGCAAGGTCTTTTGATGATGTTTTGTAAAGTCTACTGAGACGAACGTGTTTAAAAATGCAAGCCCATGATTGGTAGGATAAAGCTACTCAAAGGGTAGGCTAAAATGAGTAAAGCAGATAGGAATAGGTTATAGTAATCTTTTTCTTTTGTAGCTATCGGTAAACTGATGAGACAGAGCATGGGAATAAGGGTTTTGGTAGCTAGGTTGGTAGTCACCAAGGTTTCTCCTTTATAACCTTGTAAGATACTTGGTGAAGTCAGTACAACGATGAACCAAGTCAAGAAACCAAAATAAATGAGGTAGTGATAGTATCTTTTTAATGCAATCATGATTAGCTCCTTTCGTTAACCAGTGATGAACCAACGTATGGTGAAAGTTATTGGGAAAGCGAACATGAGGACCAAACTAGCTAGACTGGCATAGGGTTGACGACGAATCAGTGTCAAAAAGAAGAACCCTAGTCCAAGTTTTGGAATGATTGTCATAATGATAAATGTCGAAAAAGGTAAGTTTGTTACTTTATTGAGATTCAGAAAATCATCTGGTGAGACAAAAGCAAAGACCCATAGGGCAAATGTTGCACAGATAAGATAAGAATAGATGTTGTTAAACTGTTTTTGTGATGTCATGGTTATCTCCTTTCAAAGTTTGCTTGCATAAATAAGTGATGCAGTGATAACTATTGTTTGTTTTTCTATCCTCCTTTTGCAATTGATTTTGTCAATCTCCTTACCCTCATTGTACTACCAGTTCCCCATGAAATGCAAGTAAAAACAGAGTTATCAATGGATTAGGCTTATCAGTTGTTTTAATTTTTGCTATAATGGAAACATGATTATATTAAGTGGAAACAAGATTGAACGCTCCTTTTCAGGAGATGTCTTATTTGAAAATATTACCCTTCAGGTTGACGAGAGAGATAGGATTGCCCTTGTGGGCCGTAATGGTGCGGGGAAATCAACCCTCCTCAAAATTTTGGTTGGTGAGGAGCAACCAACGAGTGGTGAGGTGACGACCAAAAAAGACCTATCCCTATCTTATCTGTCACAGGATAGCCGTTTTACTTCAGAAAACACGATTTATGATGAAATGTTGCATGTTTTTGATAGCTTGCGTCAAGATGAAAAACGCCTTCGTGAAATGGAATTAGTGATGGCAGACCTATCTGGAACAGACTTTGAAAAATTGATGTCTGATTATGATAGATTGTCAGAAGATTTTAGGCAACGTGGCGGATTTACCTATGAACGTGATATCAAGGCGATTTTAAATGGTTTTCAATTTGACCAATCCATGTGGGATATGCGTATTTCTGAGCTTTCAGGCGGACAAAATACACGCCTTGCTCTGGCTAAGATGTTACTTGAAAAGCCTGAATTGCTAGTGCTTGATGAGCCGACCAACCATTTGGATATCGAGACGATTGCATGGTTGGAAAATTACTTGTCTAATTATCAAGGGGCACTTATCATCGTTAGCCATGACCGCTATTTTTTAGACAAGGTGGCAACCGTCACGATGGATTTGAACCCCAACCGTTTAGATAGGTACGTTGGCAACTATTCAAGTTTTATGGAGCAAAAGGCACAAAAATTAGCGTCCGAAGAAAAACTTTATGAAAAGCAAGAAAAAGAAATTGCCAAGTTAGAGGATTTCGTTCGTCGCAATATTGTTCGTGCTTCAACCACCAAACGTGCACAAGCTAGACGCAAACAGTTGGAAAAGATAGAGCGTTTAGATAAGCCAAGTAGCCAAAGTAAGTCAGCTAATATGACCTTTAGGATAGACAAGCCTTCTGGCAATGTCGTTTTGACAGGACATGGTTTAGCTATTGGGTATGATTATCAGGTCTTGTCTGAACCGATTGACTTGGAGTTAAACAAGTTAGATGCTGTGGCGATTGTGGGTCCAAATGGTATTGGTAAGTCAACGCTTATCAAAACTCTTGTCGGACAATTAGATCTTATTAAAGGCGAGATTAAGTTTGGGGCAAATGTTCAGACAGGCTACTATGATCAAACACAGTCTCATCTGACACGGACTAATACGGTACTTGATGAATTGTGGAATGCCTTTCCGACGACACCAGAGCTGGAGATTCGCAGTCGTCTAGGAGCTTTTCTCTTCTCGGGCGATGATGTCAAGAAGTCCGTTGCTATGTTATCAGGTGGCGAGCGTGCGAGACTGTTGTTGGCCAAATTATCCATGGAAAATAATAATTTCCTTGTACTTGATGAGCCAACCAACCACTTGGATATTGACAGTAAGGAAGTGCTAGAAGATGCCCTGTTAGATTTTGAGGGAACCCTCTTATTTGTCAGTCACGACCGTTACTTTATCAATCGTATTGCGACAAAAGTTATTGAGATTTCGGAAACAGGAAGTACCCTTTATCTCGGTGACTATGATTATTACCTGATCAAAAAGGCAGAATTGGAGAGCATGTTAGAGGAGACGCCTAATGATTTACCAGTAGTCCATTCAGCAGGTGCTCAAGACTATCAGGAACAAAAGAATACTCAAAAAGAACGTCGCAAATTAACGCGTCAATTAGAAGATATTGAAACACAATTAGAACAGATTGAAACGGCTATAGAAGAGCTGAATCAAGCCATGCTAGTCACTAATGATACTAGTGAACTCATGCGTTTGCAATCAGAACTTGAACGCTTGACATTGGAACAAGATGAGTTGATGCTTAGTTGGGAAGATATTTCAGAACAATTGGAAGCTTAGATTAGCTAAAGGCTTACCGTATAACACTTGTTTGGTATCTTTTTCAGAATATAATAAATAAGGTGTGATATAATAAATAAGGTGTGTAGTGAGAGCTCTCATGACTTGAACCAGCTGATAGTGTTGTAAATAAGGAGAACGATAAATGCCTAGAACAGAAGAAGTGATTTTAACCAATATGTGTTTGATTGAGGACAAGGACGGCAATGTGGTTGTCCAAATCCGCGACCCTAAACGCTATCGTTGGTCAGGAGCAGCCTTACCAGGTGGCCACATTGAAAAAGGTGAGAGTCTGCATGATGCTGTGGTACGTGAAGTTTTAGAGGAGACTGGTTTGACCATATCCTCACCTAAGTTGGTTGGTATGAAGCACTGGCAAACAGATGAAGGCATTCGTTACCTCGTCTTTCTCTACAAGACAAATCAATTTTCAGGTGAGTTGGTATCTAGTGATGAAGGTGAGGTTAAATGGGTTAAAAAGGCTGATTTGCCCCAAATGGAGCTTGCTTTTGACTTGCTTGCTTTACTAGAGGTTTTTGATAATGATGACCTGTCAGAGTTTTATTATGACAGACAGGCTGATGAGGATTGGACTAGGGTCTTTTATTAGGTGATGATTGAGTGAAATATGCTTTTGGAGTAGCTACCCAAGAAGAGTGGCAACTTTATCAGGAATTTTTAGCCAAGCATCAAGGGAAAATAATGGGGTTTATGCGTTTTTTAGCAGATGAGTATGCTGTGAGTGATTTCCCTGAGTATTTGGTTTTATCTAACTTTGAGATGGCAACACAGGTTTTTCGAGAGAGTGTTGTCCCAGCCTACACCAATGATACGAGGATGGTTATGACGCCTGACTTAAAGGTTTGGCAAACCCTTTATTTGGAACAACTCGCAATCTATGAGGAAAGTCCAGTTGTGTCAGAGCTTCGTGAGTACTATGAAAAGAACTTGTCGGATGATCATCTCTTACAGATTATCGGTCATGAGTTGGCGCATAATAGTGAATTGTTCCTAGATGATGCTTATGAAAAAGGCATTTGGTTTGAAGAAGGGATGGTAGAGTACATTAGCCGGCGTTATTTCTTAACACCAGAGTCTTTTGAGGCGGAAAAACAGGTCAATCAGCAGTTGATAGCCTTATTTGAAGAGGTTTATGGGACAGTTGATGTTGAGCAGTTTGGTCAGAGCACGTATGAGGAAAATATGGCAACTATCTTTGTTCATTATTGGAAAAGTGTGTTACTGATTGATGACCTAGTGACAAAATTGGGTAGTGTTAAGGCAGTCTTTGCGACTTATCATGCTTGGGTTAAAGCAGGTCAGAAACTTAGCTTGAGTGAATGGTTTGACCAATATAGTGACTTTTCTTAGTTAATTTTTGAGATGTAATTATTATTCATTCTATTTGCACGAGAATTAGTAATGAGTGATGCAATAGCAGCTATATTTTGAGCGATGTTTTAGGTTACAGTCGCTCTTTTTTTTGGTATAATGAAGTATTGATAATGGGGGATTTTGTCCTAGAATCTTTAAGTAAGACCTCCTGAGATAGAAAAGAACGGAAAGTAGATAAGATGGATTTACAAGCCTTAAAAAAACGTCAAGAGAAAATTAGAAATTTCTCGATTATTGCCCATATTGACCACGGAAAGTCAACCTTGGCAGACCGTATTTTAGAAAAGACAGAGACTGTCTCAAGTCGTGAAATGCAAGCTCAATTGCTTGATAGCATGGATTTGGAGAGAGAGCGTGGCATTACCATCAAGCTAAACGCGATTGAGTTGAGTTACACGGCTAAAGACGGAGAAGATTATATTTTCCACTTGATTGACACACCGGGGCACGTGGACTTTACTTATGAGGTGTCACGCTCCTTGGCTGCCTGTGAGGGCGCGATTTTGGTTGTTGATGCGGCACAAGGTATTGAGGCTCAAACCCTTGCCAATGTTTATTTGGCTTTGGACAATGATTTGGAAATTCTTCCTGTGATCAACAAGATTGATTTACCGGCAGCTGACCCTGAGCGTGTTCGTGCTGAGGTAGAAGATGTGATAGGTCTTGATGCCAGTGAAGCAGTTCTTGCTTCAGCTAAGGCTGGTATTGGTATTGAGGAAATCTTAGAGCAGATTGTTGAAAAGGTTCCTGCACCAACAGGTGATGTTGAATCACCTCTAAAAGCTTTGATTTTCGACTCTGTTTATGATCCTTATCGTGGTGTCATCTTACAGGTACGTGTCATGGATGGTTTGGTTCGTCCAGGTGATAAGATACAGATGATGAGTAATGGCAAGACCTTTGATGTGACGGAGGTTGGGATTTTTACACCAAAAGCTGTTGGGCGTGATTTCCTTGCCACCGGTGATGTTGGCTACATTGCAGCATCTATCAAAACAGTTGCTGACACTCGTGTCGGTGATACAGTCACCATAGCAACAAATCCAGCAGATGCCCCGCTTGATGGCTACAAGCAAATGAATCCAATGGTTTTTGCAGGGATTTACCCGATTGAGTCCAACAAATACAACGACTTGCGTGAATCTTTGGAAAAACTGCAATTAAACGATGCTAGTCTTCAGTTTGAGCCTGAAACTTCACAAGCCCTTGGTTTTGGTTTCCGTTGTGGTTTCTTGGGACTTTTACACATGGACGTTATTCAAGAACGTTTAGAGCGTGAATTTAACATTGACCTGATTATGACGGCACCATCGGTAGTCTATCATGTCAATACAACAGATGGTGATATGCTTGAAGTAGCCAATCCATCAGAATTTCCAGATCCAACCCGTGTGGCAAGCATTGAAGAGCCCTATGTGAAAGCACAAATCATGGTACCACAAGAGTATGTTGGTGCAGTGATGGAATTAGCGCAACGCAAACGTGGTGATTTTGTCACAATGGACTATATTGATGACAATCGCGTTAATGTGATTTATCAAATCCCACTAGCTGAAATTGTTTTTGACTTCTTTGATAAATTGAAATCATCGACACGTGGCTATGCTAGCTTTGATTATGAAATCTCAGAGTATCGCCAGTCGAAACTAGTGAAAATGGATATTCTTCTTAACGGAGATAAGGTTGATGCGCTTAGCTTTATCGTTCACAAGGACTTTGCTTATGAACGTGGTAAGATTATTGTTGAAAAATTGAAGAAAATCATTCCTCGTCAGCAATTTGAAGTACCAATTCAGGCGGCGATTGGTCATAAGATTGTGGCTCGTAGTGACATCAAGGCTCTTCGTAAGAACGTATTGGCCAAATGTTATGGTGGTGACGTCTCACGTAAACGTAAGTTGCTTGAAAAACAAAAAGCTGGTAAGAAACGTATGAAGGCTATCGGATCAGTTGAAGTCCCACAGGAAGCCTTCCTATCAGTGCTTAGCATGGATGAGGATGAGAAGAAGTAGGATTAATTGTTTAAGCCCTAGGAGGTCGAATTTATGAAAAAATATTTACAAATGTTAGTCTTAGCTGTTTTGGTTTTAGTTAGTTTATCTGCTTGTCAGTGGATAGATAGTCAAGAAGATTATTCGAAAGTAACTTCAGTAACGACGGAGAAACCATCAAAGAAAGCAACTAAAGAAGAAGTTTCATCTGAACCGGAGAATCAGACAAAGGTTGACTACAATGGCTCTTATTACAGTGTGGAGGGCAAATATGGTCCAATCATCATTGTCAATAAAAAATACCCTTTAGCATCAGATTATAATCCAGGTGAAGATATTACAGCAAGTCAAGCCTTTCAACGTTTACTAGCAGATATGCAGGCAATGGGTTTCCCTGTCTCTAGTCAGTATAGTGGTTTTAGAAGTTATGATACTCAAGCTGGTTTATATGAAAATTATGCGGCTAGAGATGGTCAATTGGAAGCAGATCGTTATTCTGCTAGACCTGGTCATAGTGAACACCAAACAGGCTTAGCTTATGATTTTATTGATACTAACGGTGAACTGTTGACCGAAAAAACGTCAACGACATGGTTGGCAGAAAATGCCCATCACTATGGTTTTATCGTTCGTTATTTGCCTGGTAAAGAAGCTATCACAGGTTATATGCCAGAGACATGGCACGTTCGTTATATTGGTGATGAAGCGGAAGATATTTATGAATCAGGGCTAACACTTGAAGAATATTTAGGTATTGAAGGTGGCGATTACCTTCAATAAGGTATAAGGGAGAAAAAATGGAAAGCAAAGAAGAATTACGCCAACGAATTGGTGATTTAGCTTATGAAGTCACCCAGAATGCAGCAACAGAGCGTCCGTTCACTGGGCAATATGATGATTTTTTTGAAGAAGGCATTTATGTTGATATTGTCAGTGGTGAAGTGCTTTTCTCCTCTCAAGATAAATTTCAATCAGGCTGTGGTTGGCCAGCTTTTAGCAAGCCAATTCAAAATCGCATGGTGACTAATCATGATGACTCGTCTTATGGCATGCGACGTGTAGAGGTTAGGAGCCGTCAAAGCGGCTCACATCTCGGGCATGTATTTTCAGATGGACCACAAGATAAGGGAGGTTTACGCTATTGCATCAATTCAGCAGCTCTTCGCTTTATTCCAAAAGCTGAGTTGCAAGAGCAAGGCTACGAAGCCTATATGGACTTGTTTGCTGACTAAACAGTTTCCCTTATGAGGTGATACTAACACATTTTCACATTTAACAGCAGATTATATTATTTTTGTATTTAGAGTGAGTTGAATATCGGGAAAGCTTAGAGACGCTTTCCTTTTTTTGTGGTATAATAGAATAGCTTAGGTAGAGTTATTATGTTGTAACTTTAGATATTTAGATAAACGATTGAATAAAAGGAGAATTATCGTGAGTGATATTAAAATCATAGCCTTAGGAGGTGTTCGCGAAAATGGTAAGAACTTCTATATTGCTGAAGTCAATGATGCCATTTTTATCCTCGATGCAGGTTTGAAATACCCCGAAAATGAACAACTTGGAGTAGATGTGGTGATTCCAAATTTGGATTATTTGGAAGAGAATAAAGATAGGGTACAGGGTGTCTTTTTGACACATGGTCATGCAGATGCTATTGGTGCTTTGCCTTATTTATTAGCCAAGGTTAAGGTCCCTGTATTTGGGTCAGAATTAACAGTGGAATTGGCTAAGTTAGTGGTTAAGAAAAATGATGCAACCAAGCATTTTAAAAATTTCCATATTGTTGATAGTGATACAGAGATTGAATTTACTGATACAGTTGTTTCGTTCTTTAAAACGACCCACTCTATCCCAGAAAGTTTAGGGATTGTGCTAAAGACCACTGAAGGAAATATTGTTTATACGGGTGACTTTAAGTTTGACCATGCGGCTATGCCAAATTATCAAACAGATTTGGCGCGTTTAGCAGAAATTGGTCGTGAGGGCGTTCTTGCCCTTCTGTCTGATTCGGCTAATGCAGACAGCATGGTTCAAGTGGCTAGTGAATCTGAAGTTGGTACAGAGATTGATTCAGTTATCGCTGACTCTGAGTCACGTATTATTGTGGCGGCTGTAGCAAGTAACCTTGTTCGTATTCAACAAATTTTTGATTCTGCTGCTCGTCATGGTCGTCGAATTGTGCTTACGGGATTTGATACAGAGAATATTGTCAGAACAGCGATTCATTTGAAAAAATTAGATGTAGCTGATGACAGTATCCTAATTAAACCTAAAGATATGGTTAATTTTGCTGACCATGAGTTGATTATTTTAGAAACAGGTCGTATGGGCGAGCCTATCAATGGTCTTCGTAAGATGGCTGTTGGTCGTCATCGCTATGTTGAAATCAAAGAGGGTGACCTTGTTTACATTATCACGACACCAAGTATTGCCAAAGAGGCTGTTGTGGCACGTGTTGAAAATATGATTTATAAAGCTGGTGGTAGCGTTAAATCAATCACTAAGAATCTACGTGTATCAGGACATGCTAATGGTCGTGATTTACAGCTCATGCTGAATCTTTTGAAGCCTAAGTATCTTTTCCCAATTCAAGGAGAGTACCGCGAACTGTCAGCTCATGCCCATTTAGCTCAAGATTTGGGTATGCCATCAGAAAATATTTATATTTTAAAACGTGGCGATGTCATGACTTATAGTGCAGATGGTTTCCTACATGAAGGTGCTATTCCTGCAGGTGATGTCTTGATTGATGGCAACGCTATTGGAGATGTTGGTAATGTGGTCATGAGAGACCGTAAGGTGTTATCAGAAGATGGTATTTTCATCATTGCAATGACTGTTAATAAACGACAAAAGAAAATAATTTCAAAAGCAAGGGTTCACACACGAGGCTTTGTCTATGTTAAAAAGAGTCGAGATATTATCCAAGACAGCTCAGACTTAGTGAATACATTGGTTGAGAATTATTTAGCACAGGATAATTTTGATTGGGCTGAATTAAAAGGATCAATCCGAGATGAGCTCAGCAAGTTCCTATTTGAACAAACCAAACGCCGGCCAGCTATTTTACCAGTAGTGATGGAAGTAAGGTAATATAAGGTGATAATAAAGAGGCTGAATGTGTTTAGCCTTTTTATTTAAATCAAAGAGAATCCTCCAAATGCAAAGACGCTTTTCAGAGTGTACCTATATCATCTATAAATCGTATACAGTCATTTAGAGTATAGAAAGGGAAACTATGGCTTTTACAATAGCACATCATCGCAGTAGACTTTTTGATTTTTTAAGAATACCCTCCATTGTTTTGTATCCAACTCATCAGATTGATGGTTTAAGTGCTTCACAACAGCGTATTGTTAAAGAATTTGAAGAAACCTATCATTTGATTTATCAACAATTTTCTCCATTTAAGGAGGACCTAGTAAGATGTTATTTGTTAGATAACCATTCCATAGGTTTTGGTGTTATATTATACTATTATTTATTGAGTAAAGGAGAGGATCCCAAGGATATAGATGAGCTACTTACCTTAATTAAACAGCTAAAACATCATGAAATCGTAAAATGTTTGGCTATAAAGTTATCTGGTAAGGATAGCCAAAATAATGATTTAGAAGAGCTAATGCTAATCCTTGAGAACAGTGATAAAGAGTCACGACAAAAATGGGACTGGTATCAAGCCTTAAAATATCCTGAACGTTTAATCAATGATCTATGTCAACTTATCAAAATCACCTCTAACTTATATGAGCCTTTTTATCAAACGATCGAAGAAGAAGTCAGGTTATTCGAGAAAAACTTTCAATTAGAGCACTGGCTTGAGGGGGATGAGGTTGTAGAAGAAAAACTGAGGGAATCAGGCAGTCAGCTATTTGCTTTGGCTCCTTGGGCAGTTGAATATTTCATTGAAAAACATGACTTCTTTAGCCCTCTTTCTTATTCACTTGTGATTGGTACTCGAGTTGGAGATATGCTATATGACAAATCTCAGCTTGATGATGAAAGATTGGTTTTACTCCTTAGAATGTTAGCAGACGAAACAAGATATAAGGTTTTATTGGAGTTAGCCAAGTCGGGTTCTAAAAATAAAGAGATTGCTCAGAAATTAAATCTCAACAAAGCTTCAATTTCTTTTCATACTAAAAAACTACTCAATTCAGGTTTATTAGATATGATTTTAGATGATGGTAAAGTCAATTATCGCCTTAATGAAGAATTAGTTAGATTATTATTAAACAAACTGGACTCAGATTTTGGGATAAACCAGAATTTGGTTGACAAAACACTAAACGAAACGCTAAAATATAGTTAGATATGTATCTAACTATATTTTTGAGGTGTTTTATGTCCATTTTTAGAACAAATGTATTGTTTAGACGTCTCCTTATCAATTCTTGGGTATCAAGTTTTGGAGATATTATCTTTTATTTAGGATTAATGGCTTATGTATCACGGTATTCTTTTGTGAGTATTGCCATTCCAATGATAACTGCTTCGGAAGTTTTGCCTATTATGACGAGTGTGTTGACAGGTGCAGTAGCGGATTTTCAAACGAGACGGATTCAAAAATATATTTCCATAGCCTTTATCAAATTCGCTTTGTATTTCTCATTGTTTGTCATATTGTTATGGACTGAATTTAGTTTGCTATCAGTCGTCATCATTTGTGTAACGAATGTTTTATCCGATAGCTTATCTTATTTTGCTTCTTCAATGTTAACCCCTATTTATTTTAGAATTATAAAAGAAGACGCTTCTGTTGCTATGGGGTTTCGTCAAGCGACACAAAGGATAGTATCGTTTTTAAGTCAGGCTATTGGTGGATTGTTAATAGGTTTTGTTGGTATTGAAAGCTTTGCTTTGTTTAATGCAGCGACCTTTTTACTGGTTTTTATTGGTTTATTAATGATAAAAAAAGAATTATCCACATTTGAGACTGTTCCAGTGATTGAAAAGCGACCTCATTCTTTAAATCATCTGTTTAAACATATTACAACCTCAGTAAGGGTTTTATTAGGTTTTAGACGTTTATGTTTGACCTTATTAACTTTAAGTTTTGGTAGTGTCATTGGTAATATTGTCATACCTGTTGTGACCTTGTTACTCGTTCATCAGTCATTTTATGATTTTGACAATGGTAAGGTTCTATCGGTTCTCCTTGCATTATTTACTATAGGCGGTATGATTGGTTCTTTATTAGTATCGAAATTTAAGCATATCAGTATAAAGCGGCTGGTTTTCTCCAGACAAATTGTCTTGCTGCTGATTGTTCTTGGTTTTGCCATTAGAAATATTCTTTTAATTGCTATTGGTGTTTTTTTGTTCTCTTGTTTTGTTGGCATTTTAATGCCAAGACTACAGGAAATAGTCTATCGTCTGATGCCATCAGAGCGAATCGGCACTATTGAGTCGGCGATTCAATTGATTGATATGTTATTGCCATCCTTATTATCAGTTGTGATTGTCGGTATGATGTCCTTATATGGACATCTCTTGGTTTCATTGTTTTTAGGAATGGTTTTGATTGCTATGTTAATCCTTTTAAATCAGTTTAAAATTTTGGATTGAACTTGATAGCTAGCTGAAATATTACTCAGAAACACTCAAGTAGATAACTTCCAATTTGTAAAATTAAGCTAGACAGAAAAGGGCATCTATGTTAGGCTTAGATAAACACCCAATTTATCTGAAAGGAACTAACATAAATGACCTATACTCATGAACCAAAAATGAGCTCGTTATGATAGAGGCATATTACCACAAAGGCACAAAAGTGATACAATCGTTGGTGAAAAGTATAGAAGTGCAGCGATTTACTTTGTATATGCTGTTTGTTATAATAAAATAAAAAATTTAAAAGGAGTTTTTATGTTCGCTTATAAATCATTTTTGGCTGATCGTCAAAGGCTCATTTTCTTGAGTATAATAGTAATTGTTGGTTTTTTGTCTTTTTTTGTGATTGCTGAATCAGATTGGGTCTTAAAAATGAATACCTCGTCTCTTCATTATTTGAATGAAAAGAGAGAACAAGTCATGAAGCTAACGGCTTTATCTGGTGGTTTATCGACTCTGATAACCTTAATTCCTGGAGAGGTAGGTATCCCGATTGCAGAAAATATTGCAGATATTGCAGATTACTTACTGATTGTTTATGCTGGTATTTGGGTTCAAAAATACATCATTATTGTAGCCTCATCATTTGCTTTTAAGGTATTTATCCCTATCGCATGTTTCTTATCTGCTATCAATCTTTTCACACAAAGTAAGACTTTATGGTTTTTAGTGAAACGAATGATGTTACTCAGTCTCTTATTGCTTACTATTATTCCTGCTAGTGTTAGTCTTGGAAAAAGCATTGAGGACGCCTATCAATATTCTATTGAAGAACGTATGGAAGAAATAGACAAACTTGAAAAAGAACAGAAAAAAAATAAAGGTATTTTCGATAAAGTAACTGGCTTTTTTAGCAATCCGATTGAAAAATTTGAGACTGCATCAGCAAATATGATTGATGCTGCTGTTGTCTTAATTATCACCAGTTGTGGTATTCCAATAATGGTTCTATTTATTTTTATAGCTGGTATAAAATATTTATTCGGTAGGGAATTTGAAGTTGAGACGATAAATCCCAGACTATTTAGACGAATGACAAATCATCTAAAAGAGAAAAAATCCAGTCATGCCCAAGATTTTTAACTATCCCAAGTTATCCAAGGAAATCTATTAACACGACCAATAAAAAAGCTTAAAGCCATGTTATTTATGAGCGTGGCTTTAAGCTTTTAATTATTATGTAACTGATTATTTTTTCAATAAGTCGCGAATTTCTGCAAGAAGTTCTTCTTGAGTTGGTCCAGCTTCAACAACTTCTTCAACTTTTTTAGGCATTGCTTTTTCAGCTGCTTTAACAACGAAGAACAAGCTAGTACCCACAACAAGGAAGTTGATAACAGCGCTTAAGAAGTTACCATATGCAACACCATTCCAAGATAATTCAGCGATTTTCTCAACATTTGCTGCTTTTAAGGCAGGGTTAAGGATAAGTGGAGTAATGATATCATTAACAAATGATGTAATGATAGCGCCAAAAGCACCCGCGATAATCACAGCAACAGCAAGGTCGATAACATTGCCTTTAAACAAAAAAGCTTTTAATTCTTTAATCATGAGATTTAGAATCCTTTCAAAATTAATTTCCTTTGGTAGTATAACGCATATGTTGATAGAAAGCAAGTGATTTGATTGCTAATAGTAGTGTTTTCTTTGTTATTTCAGAAAAAATAATGTTTTTCATTTTTTAATGTTAATATTGTTATCACGGGATATTTTCTAACAGCATAAAATGAGAGATATAGTCACGACAGACATGTGTGAAGAGTTAAATGTTAAAAATTTACATTAGGGCTAAAAAATGGTATAATCAACTACAAAACTAAACTGGGATTTTCTGTCTAGAGGTGATGATTTGGCAATAGATAAGGCTTTGATTTCTGAGATTAAGCATAGCACGAATATTGTGGATGTCATCGGTGAAGTGGTGCAACTGACTAAGGCAGGTCGACATTTTCTAGGCTTGTGTCCTTTTCATAATGAAAAAACACCGTCTTTCAATGTTTTGGAAGATAAGCAGTTTTATCATTGTTTTGGCTGTGGTAAGTCAGGAGATGTGTTTAAATTTTTAGAAGAGTATCGACAAATCCCTTTCTTAGAAAGTGTTTCTATTCTGGCAGATAGGCTAGGGATGTCTGTGCAGGTAGCTAGTCCTGCTGTATCTACTAATATGGCTTCCCCTCACCAATCTTTGTATGATATCAATACTGATGCAGTGAATTTTTATAGTGCTGTTTTGATGACAACAAAGGCTGGTGAAGCTGCTCGCCAGTATCTTTATAATAGAGGCCTTACTGATGATGTGATTAGATACTTTCATATTGGTTTAGCACCAGACGAATCTGACTTTCTTCATCGCTCGATGGTAGATAAGTATGATGAACAAACCCGCATGACATCAGGGCTTTTTACCTTAACAGAGCATAATCAGATTTATGATAGCTTTCGAAATCGGATTATGTTTCCTTTAACAGACGATAAAGGGAGATACATTGGCTTTTCAGGACGTATTTGGGCAGAATCTGACAGTTCGTCTCATCAAGCAAAGTATAAAAATACGCGATCCACACCGATTTTTAATAAGTCTTACGAATTATATCATTTGGATAAGGCAAAGCCCGTTATTAAAAAGACTCATGAGGTCTATTTGATGGAAGGCTTCATGGATGTTATTGCAGCTTACCGTTCTGGTATCGTTAATGT
The DNA here is from genome assembly GCF_053206505.1 of Streptococcus fryi. Taxonomy (NCBI): domain Bacteria; kingdom Bacillati; phylum Bacillota; class Bacilli; order Lactobacillales; family Streptococcaceae; genus Streptococcus; species Streptococcus fryi. The sequence goes on from NZ_JBRUGW010000012.1 coordinate 28,119, forward strand.
TGTTGCTTCCATGGGGACATCTCTGACGCTTGAACATGTCACTCATTTAAAATCTTTAACGAAGAAGGTTGTCCTTACTTATGATGGGGACTCTGCTGGTCAATCAGCCATTGCTAAATCTTTGGATATTTTGAAAGATGTGACGACTGAGATTGTTAGGCTTCCTAATCAGATGGACCCTGATGATTTTTTGAAAGCGACCTCTGAAGAAGAATTGGCACGTTACTTGACAGAGTCTCGTGTTAGTAGTACAGAGTTTTGGTTAGATTATCTAAAGCCAGAAAACATTGATAATTTACAAGCTCAGATTACTTATGTGGAGAAAGTTGCTAAGCTAATCGCCCAAGTGCCGTCTATTACAGCACAAAACACCTATATCAACAAGGTGGCTGAAGATTTACCTGATTTTGATTATTTTCAGGTGGAGCAAGCTGTTAACAACGAGCGCTTGCAGTCGCGTGCTCAGATAAAACAAACTCACGTCAAGCGGTCACCGACCTTATCAGCATTACCTGTCTCCAAAATGCTGTCAGCACTTGTCCGAACGGAAAACCAGCTATTTCATCGTTTTCTTCACCATCCGTTTTTGCTCAACGAATTTCGCTTACGTGAGAACTTTGTTTTTGAAACGGAGCAATTGCAATACTTGTATCTGTTATTGAAGGAGCAGGGCGAGATAAGCAGTCTGGACTTAGCTAATATGCCAGAGCAGTATCAACAGGCTTACTATTTGGTTTTGGAGGAGCATTTACCAGAAGAGGTGGCTGATGGTGAGATACAAGACCTTGAAATGAAGCGTGAGCAATTGATTTCAGAACAGGATATGCGCAAGCAAAGTAAGTTTATTCGAGAATCTAGTAATCATGGTGATGTTGACACAGCCGTTGAGGCTTTGGAAGCGTTGATTGCACAAAAACGTCGCTTAGAATAGGTGGTGTCCTGTTCTAATCACATAACTCCTAGGAAGTTTCTTCCTCATGTTCTTAATGAAAGAAAGGTAACTATGACAACTAAAAAACAAAATACAGCCTTCAACGTTCAAGTTGCAGACTTTATCCGTAACCATAAAAAAGAAGGGACAGCTGTTGATGAAGAAGTGACTGAAAAGCTGGTTATTCCTTTTGTCTTGGATGCTGATCAAATTGATGACTTGTTAGAGCGCTTGACAGATGGTGGTATTTCGATTACAGATAAGGATGGGAACCCATCAACCAAATATGTTGTGGAAGAGGTTCAGCCTGAAGAATTGACTGATGAAGAGCTTTTGGGCAGTAATTCAGCTAAGGTTAATGATCCTGTTCGTATGTATTTGAAAGAAATTGGTGTTGTTCCACTTTTGACCAATGAGGAAGAAAAAGAGCTCGCAGTTCTTGTCGCTGAAGGTAATACGGAAGCTAAACAACGTTTGGCAGAGGCCAATCTTCGCCTAGTTGTCTCTATTGCTAAACGTTATGTTGGGCGTGGTATGCAATTCCTTGACCTGATCCAAGAAGGTAATATGGGGTTGATGAAGGCAGTTGATAAGTTTGACTACTCAAAAGGCTTCAAGTTTTCGACTTATGCGACATGGTGGATTCGTCAAGCTATTACGCGTGCGATTGCTGACCAAGCAAGAACCATTCGTATTCCAGTACACATGGTTGAAACCATTAACAAGCTAGTTCGTGAACAACGTAATCTCTTACAAGAGCTAGGACAAGATCCAACACCAGAGCAAATTGCTGAGCGTATGGATATGACACCTGATAAGGTTCGTGAGATTTTGAAAATTGCTCAAGAACCTGTATCTCTTGAAACGCCAATCGGTGAGGAAGACGACAGTCACTTGGGTGATTTCATCGAAGATGAAGTGATCGAAAATCCAGTTGATTACACGACTCGTGTAGTTTTACGTGAACAACTTGATGAGGTACTTGATACCTTGACGGATCGTGAGGAAAATGTACTCCGTCTGCGTTTTGGTCTTGATGATGGAAAAATGCGTACGCTTGAGGATGTAGGTAAGGTCTTTAATGTTACTCGTGAGCGTATTCGTCAGATTGAGGCTAAAGCTCTTCGTAAACTACGTCATCCGAGCCGTAGTAAGCAATTGAAAGACTTTATTGAAGATTAAAGATAAAGAGAGACAACGATGACAGAAGAAAAATACACGCCAGAAGAAATTGGAAAAATTAAAGATCGTATCCTAGAGGCACTTGAAATGGTCATCGACCCTGAGCTGGGAATAGATATTGTTAATTTAGGCTTGGTTTATGAAATCCGTTTTGAGCAAGATGGGCATACTGAGATTGATATGACTTTGACAACAATGGGCTGTCCACTGGCAGACTTATTGACTGACCAGATTCATGATGCCATGAAGGATGTGCCAGAAGTGACCTCAACTGAGGTCAAGTTAGTTTGGTACCCAGCTTGGTCTGTGGATAAAATGAGCCGCTATGCACGAATTGCCTTAGGTATTCGCTAGAAGGATTGGGAGACAAAAATGATTTTAATTACAGGAAGCCGTGGTCAACTTGGTACAGAGTTGCGTCACTTGCTTGATGAACGTTCGACAGATTATGTTGCTGTTGATGTGACAGAGATGGATATTACTAATCCTGATAAAGTTGATGAAGTCTTTGAACAGGTGAAACCTAGCCTAGTTTATCATTGTGCTGCTTATACGGCTGTTGATGCTGCAGAAGATGAGGGTAAAGACCTCAATTATGCCATCAATGTGACAGGTACAGAAATTATTTCCAAGGCTTGTGAAAAATATGGGGCGACCTTGGTTTACATTTCAACTGACTATGTTTTTGATGGTCAAAAACCCATTGGTGACGAATGGTTGGAAACAGATGTACCAGCTCCTCAAACGGAGTATGGACGTACTAAGCGTCTTGGTGAAGAAGCAGTTGAAGCTTATAGCAGTCAATTCTATATTATTCGCACAGCTTGGGTATTTGGTCACTACGGTAAAAATTTTGTTTTTACCATGCAAAATCTTGCCAAAACTCACCCACGATTGACAGTTGTTAATGACCAGCATGGTCGTCCGACATGGACGAGAACCTTGGCGGAATTTATGTGTCATTTGGCAGATAATCGTAAACCTTATGGCTATTATCATTTGTCAAATGATGCCAAAGAAGATACAACATGGTATGATTTTGCTAAGGAAATCCTCAAAGACACAGCTGTTGAGGTTGTGCCTGTGGATTCTAGTCAATTCCCAGCCAAAGCTAAACGCCCATTTAACTCGACAATGAGCTTAGAAAAGGCTAAAGCAACTGGATTTGTTATTCCAACATGGCAAGAAGCACTACATGAATTTTACCGACAAGAAGTCAAAGATTAAATGAATAAACTGGGGCGCGGGTCTCAGTTTTTTCTTGTACAGTCATAAATCAGTGAATGGCTATTTTTGTAAGTTTACAGTGCTAATTTCAGACTAGCTTAACCTTACTGGAGGAATATTATGAGTCGATTGCTTTTTTTGTTATAATAGGTCTAAGAGATATTGAGGTGATAAGCTTATGAAATTATTATATACAGAGATGGACCAAGATTTGACGGCCTTTTTAGCAGAGCAGGCCAAGGCGTTCTCAAATAAGCAGAAACGGGTCTTTTATCTTGCTCCAAACTCACTATCCTTTGAAAAAGAGCGAAAGGTTTTGGAATTCCTACCTCGAAAGGCATCTTTTGAAATAACGATTACGCGCTTTGCACAAATGGCAAGGTATTTTATCTTAAAAGAAAACGAAAGCTCTAAACCGATAGATGAAAAAGCCTTGAGTATGGTTTTTTATCAAGTGCTGTCTAAGATAGCGGATGGTGAGTTACAACGCTATGGTAAACTCAAAGAAGATGCAGCTTTTATCAAGCAGTTAGTATCACTCTATCAAGAGTTGAAAAAATCACAGATGACGATTACGGATTTAGAAGGTGTTGAAGAAAAGAAAAAAGCTGATTTAGTTCAGTTATTTGCTGGAGTTGAAGTATTTTTACGTGATAATAATATGGCTTTACAGTCTCCATTAGCTCGTTTTTCTGCAGCTATTTCATCAGGGCATTTAGATGATCAGTTATCTGATGTTGTTGTTATTGTGGATGGTTTTACGCGTTTTTCCGCAGAAGAAGAAGAGGTTATTTGTCTCTTAAATCAACGGTGCCATGAACTGGTTATTGGGACTTATGCTAGTCAAAAAGCTTATAAAGCCACTTATCGACAAGGAAATGTTTATGAAGCGAGTGTCGATTTTTTACGCTATATGGCAGAAACCTTTCAAACGAAACCGGAATTTGTGTCGTCAACCGTAGCACCAACAGCTTTCTCGGTGATTTCTAATCGGGTAGAGGATAGTTATGGCTTTCATCAAGAACTAAAGGATGTCGAGTTATCAGAATCTCCAGTAATTGTTTGGGAAGTTAGTACACAAAAGGCAGAACTAGAAGCTGTTGCCCGTGATATTCGTGCCAAATTATTTGAAGGTTATCGTTATAAAGATATTCTGGTTTTACTAGGAGATGTTGACGCCTATCGTTTGCAAATGAGTCATCTTTTTAAACGGTATGATATTCCCTACTATCTCGGTAAAGCTGAATCAATGGCTCATCATCCACTAGTTCATTTCGTTGAATCATTAGAGCGATTAAAACGTTATCGTTTTAGAGCTGAGGATTTGATTAATCTTTTGAAAACAGGCTTATATGGTTCATTGTCTATGGATGAGATTGATAATTTTGAGCAGTATGTCCGTTTTGCAGATTTAAAGGGATGGTCTCGTTTTGAAAAGGCATTTACTCACAATAAGGATAATCGTTTTGACCTAGAGCAACTCAATCACTTACGTCTACGGATTATGGAGCCGTTAATTTCCTTTTTAAAGCCTAATACCTCACGGAGCATTAGTCAACTATTGACGAAGTGGGCAAATTTTTTAGAGCAAGTAGAGTTGACGGATCGTTTAGCTGAGTTGGTTAATAAGGATAGCGCACTTCAGCTAGAACAACATGACGAAGTGTGGCGAACGTTTACGCAGATTTTAGAAACGATCAATACCGTTTTTCAATCAGAAAAGTTGACTGTCTCAGCCTTCTTATCATTATTGACCACTGGTTTGCAAGGGGCAGATTATAGGGTTGTTCCTGCAACGGTTGATGTGGTTACTGTGAAATCCTATGATTTGATAGAGCCACATACCACTAAAATCGTTTATGCTATTGGATTGACACAAGGCAATTTTCCAAAACAAACAAAGCAGCTGTCTCTTATCACAGATGAGGAGCGCCTAAAGACCAATGAGAGTCTTTCAAAAAGACGTTTGGATATTCCAAGTCAAGATAACCAAAAGAAACATCATTTTGTGTTGATGTCTTTATTAAATGCTGCATCAGACCAGTTAATACTGTCTAGCCCTCGTCGCTATCAAGAAGGGGAAGAAGGTTCGTCCAGCTATTTGCAGTTACTGGTTAAACTTGGTTTACCCACGGAGGAAAAAGGATCTAGAGGGACAGCTGTTGATGATCTGGGATCTTATTACGGTCTATTATCCCGTTTGATTGATTTTTACCAATCTGATTTAACCCTTGGAGATTTTAGCAAGGAAGAACAGACCTTCTGGTCGGTTGCCATTCGAACCTTGAAGAAACGCCTAGCTAAAGAGGGTCTTTCTTTGCCGGAAGTGACAGATGACTTATCTTTGGGTCCTGTATCTCAGGAAGCTATTTTAGTGAGATACCCGAAAGACCAGCTATTCCAATTATCCACTTCAGCCTTGACAGAGTTTTATAATAATGAATATGGCTTCTTTTTACGTTATGTTTTAGGGTTACAAGAGGATATTTCGATACACCCTGATGCAAGGTCCTATGGTAACTTCCTACATCGTGTGTTTGAGTTAGTTTTATCAAATCCATCAGCTCAAGATTTTGATGCTAAATTACAGCAGGCTATTGAGACGACTAAACAAGAACCAGATTATAATGCTGTTTATAATTATGATGAACAAAGTCAATATACACAACGTATTTTAGAAGATATTGCTCATGCTACCAGTTTGATTTTACGTGATAACTCGGTAATTGATATTGTCGCTGAAGAAGCGGTTTTTGGAGGTGACAACCAAAATATAATTGATCTAACCAATGGCTATCAGCTTAGTATTCGAGGAAAGATTGACCGTCTTGATCGCTTAAAAGATTTGGCTAGTTATGGCGTTGTCGATTATAAGTCAAGTGACAGGAGTTTTAACCTAGGTGAATTTTATAATAAGATCAGTCCACAATTGATGACCTATATTACCGCTTTGACAAAAGACCAGTCGCTACAGGCTCATTCTATTTTTGGAGCTATGTACTTGCATATGCAGGAGCCACATATTCATTTAGCAAAGACGAAGTCAACAGATGAGGTTTTGGCTCAAGCCCATAATGATCTTCGTTACAAGGGGCTTTTTCTAGATAGTCAGACCAATCGTCTTAATCAACATTATGCGAGCCAAAAATCTCAGTTTACAGCGGAAGAGTTTGAAGTGATGATTGCTTATACCTTTAAATTGTATCAAGAAGCAGCTGAGAAAATTCTTTCTGGACATTTTTCTATCAATCCTTACACCAAGGATGGTCAATCTGTTTTAGGTAGACAGTTTAAAGCGATTACTGGATTTGAAGCGAATCGCCACATGTCATATGCTCGTCTATTGACAGATTTTCCTAGAAAAGATAATAAAGAAGTCATTTTACAGACGATGAGAGGAGAGCTTGATAAATGAGTTTTAAATCATTTTTAACGCCACAAGAGATAAAAGAGTTACAGGTTTTAGAAGCAACAAGTGATAAAGCTCAAAAGCGAACACCAGAGCAAATTCAAGCTATCTACACCTATGGTCATAACATTCTTGTGTCAGCCTCTGCTGGATCTGGAAAGACCTTTGTTATGGTTGAACGTATTGTTGATAAACTGCTTAGAGGTGTCTCAATCAAGGCTTTATTTATATCAACATTTACAGTTAAAGCTGCAGGAGAGCTAAGAGAGCGTCTTGAAAAAGAGTTGAAAAAAGCTATCCGTAATACTGATGATGAGGTGCTTAGACAACACCTGTCGCAACAGTTAGTTGATTTACCTGTTGCTGATATTGGGACTATGGATGCTTTCACTCAAAAACTTGTTTCGGAGTATGGTTATCTGCTAGGAATTTCGCCACAGTTTCGTATCTTAACGGATAAAAGTGAGCAAGATGTGATGCAACAGGACATCTATCAAGATTTATTCACATCTTACATGAGCGGCAAAGACCATCTACTATTTGATCGTTTAGTGCGTAATTTTTCAATTGGTCGTAAGGATGATAAGGGCTTTCAAGACGCAGTTAAACGTATTTACCAGTTCATTCAATCAACGGCTAATCCAAGACGGTGGATGGAAGATGTTTTCATGTTATCAGCAAGGGAACAATCCCAAACAAGAGTCTTACCAGATGAGATGATTCAAGGTTTTTTAGATAGCATTTCAATGACAGCAGATGCTTTGGAAGATATAACGAACTTACCTGATTATAAACAAACCACAGCTAAAGGAGCTCCAACAGCAACATACAAAAAACACCAGGTAATGATTATTCAATTACGGGAATGGGTTGCTGATTTTTCAATTCACTATGGTAAAGAGGGGCTAGGGCGATTAGCTTTAGAGGTTTCTGAACTCTTACCTTCCAGTTCAGAGATTACAGTAGCTGGGACTAAATACCCTGTGTTCAAAGAGTTGCAAACCCAGTTGTCTGAATTTAGGCATTTAGACACTATTTTGGATTATCAACCAGAAATGTTGCCACTGTTAGACTTATTAAAATCCTTTGTATTGGATTTTCAAGCCCAATACTTCGAACGTAAAAAGGCTGAAAATGCGTTTGAGTTTGCTGATATCAGTCATTTGGCGATTGCTATTTTAGAAAATGATGCCGATGTGCGACAGTCTTATCAGAATCGTTTTCATGAAGTTATGGTGGACGAGTATCAAGACACCAACCATACCCAAGAAGCCATGCTAGACTTGCTGTCTAATGGTCATAATCGTTTTATGGTTGGCGATATTAAGCAGTCTATTTACCGTTTCCGTCAAGCAGATCCTCAATTATTTAATCAAAAGTTTAAGGACTATCAACAACCAGATAGTCAAGGTGAGTTAATTTTACTTAAGGAAAATTTCCGTAGTCAAAATGAGGTTTTAAAAGCAACAAACAGTATTTTTTCACGTCTGATGGATGAAGCGGTTGGTGAGATTACTTACGATGATAAGCATCAATTGGTAGCTGGTAGTGCTGGTCAAATGGTTGCCAATCCCAAAAATGAAACAGAGTATTTGATTTATGATACGGATAAGGTGTCTGATGATACTGAACAATTGATCAGTAAAGGAGAAGTGGAGTTAGTCATCAAAGAGATTATTAGGCTTCACCAAGAAGAAGGAGTTGCCTTTAAGGATATCACCTTATTAGTAGCATCTCGATCACGTAATAAGGCTATTTTGTCAGCTTTTGAAAGACATGGTATTCCATTAGTTACCGATGGTGGGCAGCAAAACTACCTACAGTCTTTAGAAGTCATGGTTATGCTTGATACGCTACGAACTATCAACAATCCATTAAATGATTATCCGCTTATAGCGCTTCTGAAATCACCCATGTTTCAATTGACGGAAGATGACTTGACACGTCTGTCATTACAAGGTCAGCGTATGGCATTTTATCATAAATTACATTTAGCTCAAACGAAGACTGGCAAAGAGCCGGACTTGATCACTGATGAGTTGATGAGCAAGATTGATCGCTTTATGTCTACCTTAACCCAATGGCGAGATTATTCAAAAATCAATCGTTTACATGATTTGATATGGAAAATTTATCAAGATAGGTTATATTATGATCATGTCGGTGCCATGTCTAATGGTGAAAAACGTCAAGCTAATCTATATGCCTTGGCTTTGAGAGCAGATAGCTTTGAAAAAACAGGTTTTAAAGGTTTATCTCGATTTATTAGCATGATTGACCGTATTTTAGCTAGTCAAAATGATCTAGCCGATGTCGAGATACCTGTGCCAAAAGATGCAGTCAATCTGATGACTATACACAAATCAAAAGGCTTACAATTTAAGTATGTGTTTGTCTTAAATATGGATAAACCATTTGATAGACCAGATGAGATGGCACCGCTTATTTTGAGTCGACATAAGGGGATTGGTATCAAGTATGTAGCGGATATGAAAGAAAGATTTGCTGATAGCACTGATTTGCCACATGTCAAAGTGTCTATGAATACTTTATCTTACCAATTTAATCAACGTGAAGCCAAACTAGCCCGTCTTTCAGAACACATGCGCTTACTTTATGTAGCTATGACACGCGCTGAACAGAAGTTGTATTTGGTTGGTAAGGGCAGTAGGGAAAAATTGGAGAACAAGTATTCTAATGAAAGTAAGGGTGGTCGGTTGACGGTTAAGGCGCGTGAGACTATGACGAGCTTTCAAGATTGGTTTTTGGCTATTTTTGAAGCCTTTCCAAGTGCAGATTTGGGTATCAAACTTTCTTATGTCACAGATGCTGATTTGACAACTGAGCAAATTGGTCAATTACAACCTGTTTTGCCAATTAAGATAGATGACTTAACAGAGAACAGACAGTCAGATACCATTAAGCGAGCCCTTGATATGATGGAAAGTGTTGATCGCTTAAACCAGACTTATGAAAAAGCGATTAAGTTACCAACGGTTAGAACACCTAGCCAGGTTAAGGCTTATTATGAACCTGTTTTAGAAACAGAGGGTATGGACATTATCGAGAAAAAGCCTCTTAAAGCTAGCTTTACATTACCAGATTTTTCCAATAAGGTTAAGGTAACAGGTGCTGCAAAAGGTTCTGCCTTACATGAATTGATGCAGCGCCTTCCTCTCGAACAAGAGGTGACATTGGATATCATTCAGTCTACTTTAGATGAAGTCAAGGCAGATGATAGTGTTAAAGAAAGTTTAGACCTCACCCATGTTCAAGCCTTTTTTTCGACAGACTTAGGACAAACCATTCAAAAGCATTTAGATAGGTTACACCGAGAAGCACCTTTTGCCATGTTACATCCGGATAAGGAATCAGGTGAGTCATTTGTGATGCGAGGTATTATTGATGGCTACTTACTTTTTGATGACAAGATTGTCCTCTTTGACTATAAGACAGACCGTTTTGAGCATAGTGGCGAATTAAAAGAACGCTATAAAGGGCAAATGGCGCTCTATGCCCAAGCTTTGCGACAGGCTTATGGTATTGAAAAGGTGGAGACTTATTTGGTACTTTTAGGTGGAAAAGAGCTTGACGTGGTAAGCTATGACAGTTGATTTCATTTTACAAAGACTGGAAACACAGAAAAATCCAAGTGTTATCAAGCGTTATGAAAAAGCTGGCGAAAAACAACCATACATTGGGGTGTTGATGGGGACTATTAGGTCACTAGGCAAAGAGTATCGTAAACGTCCAGAATTAGCTATCCCTCTATGGCGGACAGCCATTTTAGAAGCACAATTACTGGCTATAGAAATCATGTCTCCCCCTCATATGACTCTCTTAGAGATTGAAGAATTATTGGACACAAGTTTATCTCTCCAAGTACTGGATAAACTTGTCGACAGGGTTTTGAGTCATCATTCGGAAAAAGTTAGCTTGAAAGAAGTTTTATTTGCTTCAGATGATAGTGTTAAAGAGCGTTTGGCTTGGCGTATAGAGATTGATAGGGTGAAACATAAAGAACTTGCTACTGATGAAGTATCAGAGAAGTTAACCTATATCTTTGACCACTTGGCAGATAGTCCTGAAGTGACCCGTTGGGTTATGAATCACTGTTTGGTTGAGATTGCTGTGAATTATCCTGAGTATTGTGATGATATTATTAGACGCTCCACTGCACTAGGTGTCTATCGTGATATGATTGTCGCTAAAGGTTGTACATCAGCCTATGCACCAGATTGGATAGCAGCTAGACTTAGGAGGTGATATTTTGCTACAAGATTGTCATTTACATAGTTCCTTTTCATTTGATTCTGACCAAAGTTTAGAGGAGTATCTTTTACATAGTAATGGTCTTGTGGTGACCACTGAGCATTTTGATTTGTCCAATCCTTATACAGGATCGGACGATATTCCAGATGCTGAAGCTTATTTTAGAGAAGTAGATCGTCTCAATAAACAGTATCATTATCGTCTTAGAAAAGGGATTGAAATTGGGTACTATGAACCTAGAGAAGCAGATATCCTAGCTTATCTGAACGGTAAGGCTTACGATTTAAAACTGTTGTCCATTCATCACAATGGGCGTTACGATTATTTACAGTCGGATGTTTTTGATGAACCTTGGCAAGATGTTCTGACGGATTATTTATCCCGCTTAGAGTATGCGATTGGTCGAGTAGATGCAGATGTTTTAGCTCATTTTGATTATGGGTTTAGAAAGCTAGGGTTAACGGTTAATCAGTTAAGTCAGTTTGAAGAGCAACTGAAAGCCATTTTTCAAAAAATGGTCCACTACAATCTTGCCTTTGAATTGAACACTAAAAGTCTTTTTTCTTATGGCAATGAAGCTCTATATGTATATGCTCTAGGTTTATTGAATGACATTGAAGGTGTGACTTACACAATTGGTTCTGATGGTCACCATTTAGCTCATTATCGCTTGGATTTTGATAGGTTAGAAGATTGGTTAGATCGTTTGGGGTTTGATCGAAATCACCTAATGATATTGTCCTAGTCAATGTTCTCAAACCTTATTAACACCACTAAATAACACTCAAAATAAAAACGTTTACACATTGTGAAAATAGTTGAGATTTTAATCAATATAGCCTATAATACTAGAGATAATAAATGATGTTATGGCATCAACAACCTGCCGTTTTCAAGGTTGACTAGGTTGGTTAATCGTCTACCACTAATTGGTTAAGAGGTTGGTGACTTTGCTCCAATCTTTATTAGTGTTGATTGTGTGATTAGGACTTGATAGTAAATATCTAAAAATCAACTGGGCGTGGCTGTCCAGAGCTATGATGGGGATCGTAATGAAACAAAAATTAATGGCGGTGTTAACAGGTTTAGTTTGGTTAGGGCTTCTGTGTGCTGTTATAGCCACAAAACCTCAGTCAAAAGAGGAGCCAAAGAATAAGGATACTGTTAAAAAAGAGATCAAACCGATAAAAATACCTGAGAAAAGTCAGGCGGCTAAGCAAAAGGTTATGGATGAAGATTTGGCGATAATGGATTATTATGGTCTATACTATGATTATCCTAATCTCAGCTTAGAAGAAACGGTTAAGGCTTATTTAGATGAATTTGGTATTCCGTATGACAGTGTTGCCTTTTCTTATAAAAACATGGAAACAGGGCAAATGTTTAGCATGAATGACGAGCAACCGATGACTGCGGGTTCAACATATAAATTACCATTGAATATGTTGGTAGTAGATGGCGTGCGTTCAGGTCGGTTTTCCATGACTAAGGAATACGATATCTCCAAGGTTCAGTATGAAAATGAATATGAATTTTTAGCTTATTTGGGACAATTTGGTGAATCGATGACTATCCCAGAAATGCAACGGTATTCTTTGGTTTACTCTGAAAACACGCCAGCACATGGTTTGGTGCAAATGCTAGGTGGTTTTTCAAAAGCCTATAAGGCCATGGAACGTTATGGCAAATCTAAGTCAGATTTGAAAACGATTGATATCAACAATGGTAACAAGACGACTACAGATTTCTACATTCAGGTGTTAGACTATTTATGGCATCACCAAAAGGAATATGAGGATATTTTAGCATTTATTGGTGAATCCTTTCCAAATCAATATTATAAAGCTTACTGGCCGAATTTAACCATTTACCAAAAACCTGGTTATGTTGCAGAAGCTCTAAATATTGATGCCATTGTTTATGAGGAAACACCTTATTTGATTGCCCTTTATACGGCTGGTTTAGGAGGTGCTTCGGCAGCTGATACAGAAGTAAATCCTTACGGCTATCATCTCTTAACACAATTGACTTATGTCATTAACGAGTGGCATAGAGTTAATCAAAACCCTTAGATAAAACTCTCTGAAGAAATGACGTTCACCACAGAACTTTATGAGATTGGAGAAGCAAAAAACCTACCAGATTATCATATCTATGATGGACTGGTAGGTTTTTTGTATAGGGGATAACGAATCTTGTTTGCATTCATGTTTTCGCTTATCGGTTTAAGGATATAAAAGCTGCTAAATGATTTTGTTGGATAATGGGAACTAGTAGCACACTTAAAACATAGCCAATCATTAAAAGGATGAATAGGCCTAACAAAATAATCATATGCTTTTTACGGCTAATGGATAGATAAGCGATAAATTCACGGATAAAGGCATTTAAACTAAAATAGAATTTAGATGATGCCCCATAACCGATACACTTGACGCCCTCTTGTCGAGCGATTAATAAGGCTCTGAAAATATGATAAGAATTCGTTACAATGGCAATCTTACTAGGTTTTGGTATTAAATCGTAGCTAAACCTGACGTTCTCTTCAGTGGTAGTTGCCTTATCTTCTAAGAGGATATCCTGTTTTGGAATACCTTGTCTTATGGCATAGTTACTCATGGCGAGAGCTTCTGAAATCACTTCGTCATGGCCTTGTCCACCAGACATGATGAGTTTGGCACTGGTTTGTTTCCGATAAAGTTTGATAGCCTTGTTGATACGACTAGCTAAAAGCGGTGTCACCTCTGTTCCCATCAGACCAGCACCTAAAACAATAATGTAATCAATATTCTTTTGAGGGAGATTAATCATGTTAATCAAGCTTGAGACAGTATACAGTGAGGCTTGGGCGATGAGATAGAAAATGACTAGACCGATGTAAACTTCAATTATTGCTAAGAAGCTATTTGGTTGAATATGCTTAGTGATTATCGGAAAGATAATAAGATATAGTGGTATGATAATCCCCAAGCCTAGCGACAACATATTTCTAAAGGAAAAGCCTTCACGTCTCAGGATTTTGACCCCGTTGTAGAGGAAAGTAAGATTTAACAAGAGGGGACCTGCTAAGAGAGTCATGGCTATGGCGACAACGATAATCATGACAATGGTTCTTAGCCAGAACAGGTTTTTGAAGGCTTCACTCATTTCCACGGAGATAAGAAGGTAGAGCAGAGTTGTCCCACTAGCTAAGCCGAAGGTAAAGCCAGACAGTAGATTACGTCGTTCAATGACAAGATTGGCGATAAAAAGAGCAATGGATAACAGTGTTATGTAAAGCATCGTTAGTCCTCACGCGCTTATTTCACGAACATGGCGTCACCAAAGCTGAAAAATCGGTATTTTTCAGTGACAGCATGTTTGTAGGCTTCTAAGACAAATTCCCGTCCAGCAAATGCTGATACCAACATGACCAAAGTTGATTTTGGTAAGTGGAAGTTCGTTGAAAAAGCATCAACTATGGTAAATTGGTAACCAGGTTTAATGAAAATATTGGTCCAACCAGAGTCTTCTTGCAGTTTTCCCTTAAATTTTTGACCGATGGTTTCAAGCGTACGAATGGATGTTGTACCGACGGCGACGATGCGACCGCCATTTACTTTGACCTCGTTTAGCGTTTCTGCTGCCTGTGTTGATAGACTGTAAAACTCAGAGTGCATATCGTGGTCATCAAGATTGTCAACAGAGACAGGACGGAAGGTACCAAGTCCTACATGGAGGGTTAATTCGACCAATTTTACCCCTTTGGCTTCAATTTTCGCCAATAATTCTTTGGTGAAATGAAGGCCCGCAGTTGGAGCAGCAGCAGAACCGTTCTCTTTAGCATAGACAGTTTGATAACGATCACGGTCAGCTAGTTTTTCATGAATGTATGGTGGTAAGGGCATCTCACCTAGACTTTCTAGCACTTCTAAGAATATTCCGTCGTAAGTGAAAGTCACAATGCGACCACCATGTTCTAATTCTTCAGTGACAGTAGCCATCAAGCGACCATCACCAAAGCTGACTTTTGTCCCGACTTTCAATCGTTTAGCAGGTTTGGCTAGCACTTCCCATTGATCCCCAGTGATATTTTTTAAGAGTAGGAATTCGACGTGACCATGCGTATCAGGTTTTTCACCATAAAGTCTAGCAGGCAGGACGCGGGTATTGTTCATCACCAAAGCATCACCAGGGTTTAGCTCATTCAAGATATGATCAAAATGGTGATCGACCATTGTTTTTTTCTCTCTATCAATGACTAAGAGTTTAGAGCTATCTCTCTGCTCAAGCGGTGTTTGGGCAATCAGTTCTTCTGGTAAATCAAAATCAAAATCGTTTGTATGCATATCTTCTCCTTACAGTTGTCAATCTTACTTATTATATCATAGAAAGGCTGTCAAATGAGGTCTGATGTGTCAAGATTTATCTAAAAACAGCTATTATAGCTATTAGATGTAGGAAATTAATTGGTTATTTTATTATAAAAGGGTTCGACATTTCATTGACAAATATTGGTCTATACCGTATAATAAAGGTAAGATATTTGGTATATACCAAACAGGAGGGAAATATGAAAGTTATCAGAGTTCAGTCGCAAGAAGAAGGTGCAAAGGTTGCTTTTGAGTTATTGTCAGAAAAGATTGCTGCTGGGGCAAAAACACTTGGTCTAGCAACAGGAAGTTCACCAATTCATTTTTATCAAAAAATCATTGCCAGTGATCTTGATTTTTCAGATATGGTCAGTATCAATTTGGATGAGTATGTAGGTTTGTCAGCAGATAACGACCAATCTTACCATTATTTCATGGCACAAAACTTATTTAACGACAAGCCCTTTAAAGTGAGCTATCTTCCAAACGGTAAAGCTGAAGATCTTGATATTGAGGCTAAGCGCTATAATCAGGTGATTGCAGACAACCCGATTGACCTACAAATTTTAGGTATCGGACGTAATGGACATATCGGCTTTAATGAGCCAGGGACACCTTTTGATAGTCAGACACATTTGGTTGCTTTGGCTGAGAATACGATTGAAGCCAACGCACGTTTCTTTGAGAAAGAAGAAGATGTGCCTAGACAGGCTCTGTCAATGGGGATTGCGTCAATTTTATCAGCTAAGACGATTGTTCTTTTTGCTTATGGTAGTGAAAAAGCAGATGCCATTTATGGTATGGTAGAAGGTGAGATGACCGAAGATTTACCAGCTAGTGCCTTGCAACAACACCCAGATGTGATTGTTATTGCAGACGAAGCTGCAACTAGTCGTTTATCACTGTAAAAGATTAATTAGCCATATAAAGATTTGTTACACTTTAATAAATGACCCGTCAGAACTGTCTTGTCATGTGACAGCCTTGACGGGTCGTTTTTTGTTTTTGTAATGTTTTCAATTAATCTTGTTAAAGCAAGTCTGTGATAGCCTTCTCAACAGTTGTCATGTTTACAGTTGGTTCAAAGCGAGCAACAACATCTCCATCACGAGATACTAAAAATTTTGTGAAATTCCATTTGATGTCAGGGGTATTTTTATAGTTGCTATCTAAGGTTTTTAAAAAGGCTGACATAGCAAGCCCTTTGGGGCTGATACCGAATCCTTTGAAGGCTTGCTGGCTTTTTAAATAGGTATAGAGAGGTAGAGCATTGTCACCGTTGACATCTGATTTGGCCATTTGCTCAAACTGGGTTTGGTAGTTCAATTGGCAAAACTGATAGATATCCTCGTCGCTACCAGAGGCTTGTTGGTTAAACTGATTACAAGGGATATCAATGATTTCCAAACCAACGTCGTGGTATTTGTCATATAAGGCTTGTAAATCCTTGTATTGTGGTGTGAAGCCGCATCCCGTTGCAGTGTTGACGATGAGGAGGACTTTGCCTTTGAAGGTTTTTAGAGAAATCTCATCTTCGTGACGATTGTTGAGTGAGTAGTCATAAATCATAGTGGTCATTCCTTTCTAGGTAAGTTTATTATAGCATATCCCATTAGCTGACGCATGATGACTGGATATGATAAAATAGACTTATGAGATTAGATAAGTGTTTAGAAACCGCAGGTTATGGTTCACGTAATGAGATTAAAAAACTCATCAAAGCCAGACAGGTTACTGTTAATGGTTTGGTAGCTCATAAAGGTAGCCAGATTGTCGATCCTGTTTTGCAAGAGATTTGTGTCAAAGAACAGCGTCTTCAAGCCCAAGGGGCTGTTTATTACCTTTTAAACAAGCCAAGTGGAGTGGTGACGGCAGTATCAGATGAGTTACATCAGACTGTTGTCGATTTAATTGCTGAACCAGACAGACGAGAAGGTCTCTACCCGATTGGTCGCTTGGATAGAGATACAGAAGGACTGATTGTAATGACCAACAACGGTCCATTGGGTTATCGCATGCTACATCCCAGTTATCATGTGACTAAGATTTATGAGGTGACGGTCAATGGCTTTCTCGCATATGATGCCGTTGCTTTCTTTCGAAAAGGAGTTGTCTTTTTAGATGGGACACGTTGTCAACCAGCAGAATTGACCATCTTAGCTCAAGGTAATCAGGAGAGTAGAGCCAGACTGATGATTTCTGAAGGGAAATTTCATCAGGTCAAAAAGATGTTTTTGGCTTATGGCTTAAAAGTTACTCACCTCAAGCGAATTTCCTTTGGTCCTTTTAAGTTAGATGAGACATTGGCATTGGGGACTTATCGGACATTGACAGAAAAAGAAGCAGATGATTTATTGGCCTTTTTTGATTAAAAGGCTTTTTTTGACGAATAATAAAGTAAGGGGGGAATATGTTATCAGCTTACGATGAAACAGGTGCCTTGATATGTCTGGTTGATAACCCTACTGTCAGGGGGAAATTGTTTTCTTGTCCAGCTTGTCGGGGTCAGGTTATTTTGAAACGGGGAACACGCTATCGTCCACATTTTGCCCATAAGCGCTTAAAAGACTGTACATGGTATCAGGAAAATGAAAGTGCTGAGCATTTGAATTTAAAAGCATCTTTATATCAATCCTTATCACTCACAGAGGATGTTCACATTGAGTATTTATTTGCCGATATCCAGCAGATTGCAGATGTGCTCGTTAACCAGCAACTGATTTTAGAGGTTCAGTGTAGCCCATTATCACATGACCGCTTGCGAGAACGGACACAGTCATATCTCGAAGCTGGTTTTCAGGTTCGGTGGCTATTAGGCGAAAAGCTATGGTTGGGAAAAAAGTTAACGCAGTTACACAGAGACTGTCTTTATTTCTCCAAAAACATGGGCTTTCACTTGTGGGAACTGGATGATAAGAAAGGGCTTTTGCGCTTAAAATACCTTATTCATGAAGATTTGGAGGGGCAGGTACACCATCTCACAAGGATTGTTCCTTTTGATGAGCTTACTTTGTCGGATTTCCGTTTGCCTTTTTTAAAGCAAAAATGCCATCATCTAAAGGTCTATCAAAATCAAGCTATACACACCTATATCCAAAAGCAACTCTATTATAAATCAACTTTTTGGCTAAAGGAGCAGGCAATGGCTTACGAACAAGGCGACAATCTCTTGACCAGACCACTAGAAGCTTTTTACCCTCAAGTGAGATTGCCCAGATTGGTAGCATCAGACTTTCCTCAAATCACAGAGGATTTAACGACATATTACCAGCATTTTGACAGGTTTTACCAAGCACAGGAGGATAAAACCTATCAAATCCTATACTCACCTGCTTATATCCTGAGAAACTAGCAAGATGATGAGGGATTTGGTAGGAAAATACTCACGAAAATCCTCCCTCCTGGCTTATTTTATGGTAAAATAGGGTATATTTATCAGAAAAGAGGAATAAAATGTCAGAAAATCGTCGTCATTTAGATGAAAAATACACATGGGATTTAACGACTGTTTTCCCAACAGATGAAGCTTGGGAAGCGGGATTTGAAACCTTATCGGCCGATGTTGAAGCGGGTCGTGCTTATGAAGGTCAGTTAGTCACATCAAGTGAAAACCTATTGAAAGCCACTGAGTTACAACTTGATCTGATGCGTCGTCTTGAAACATTATATGTCTATGCATCAATGAAAAATGACCAAGATACAACAGTTGCTAAGTATCAAGAATACCGTGCCAAAGCCACAGCTCTCTACGCTAAGTTTTCAGAAGTGTTTGCTTACTTTGAACCAGAATTTATGGCGATGAGTCAGGAAACGCTTGAGCAGTTGATGGCAGATGAGGAGGGCTTATTACCTTATGCTCATTACTATGAACG
Organism: Streptococcus fryi; assembly: GCF_053206505.1. Lineage (NCBI taxonomy): Bacteria > Bacillati > Bacillota > Bacilli > Lactobacillales > Streptococcaceae > Streptococcus > Streptococcus fryi. The sequence continues at coordinate 47,364 of NZ_JBRUGW010000012.1, forward strand.
TTTGATGCACCAAAAAGAGCATGTCTTGTCCAAAACAGAAGAAGAGTTATTGGCGGGAGCAAGTGAGATTTTTGGAGCTGCTAGCGAGACGTTTGGTATTCTTGACAATGCTGATATTCGTTTCCCTTATGTGCCGGATGGTGAGGGAGATGTTATCGAGTTGACGCATGGTAACTATATCAGTTTGATGGAAAATCCTAATCGTGAAGTGCGTCGTGAAGCCTACGAAGGCATGTATAGCACCTATGAGCAATTCCAACACACTTATGCAAAGACCTTACAGACGAATGTTAAGGTGCATAATTTCAAGGCAAAGGTACGTCGTTTTAGCTCTGCACGCGAAGCAGCATTAGCAGCAAACTTTATACCAGAATCTGTTTACGATACCTTAGTTGAAACAGTTAATAAACATTTACCGTTATTACATCGCTACATCAAATTGCGCAAAGACATTCTTGGTTTGGATGATTTGAAGATGTATGATATGTACACGCCGTTGTCACAGACAGATTTGAGCTTTACCTACGATGAAGCATTGGCTAAGTCTGAAGAAGTCTTATCTATCTTTGGTAAGGACTACGCAGACCGTGTTCATGCGGCATTTACAGAACGTTGGATTGATGTTTATGAAAACAAAGGTAAGCGTTCGGGAGCTTATTCGGGAGGTTCTTATGACACCAAAGCCTTCATGCTCTTAAACTGGCAAGATACTCTGGATAACCTTTATACTTTGGTACATGAAACAGGTCACAGCTTACACTCGACCTTCACTCGTGAAAATCAACCTTATGTTTACGGAGATTATAGCATTTTCTTAGCAGAGATTGCGTCAACAACAAATGAGAATATTTTGACAGAAACCTTGCTTAACGAAGTGACTGATGATAAAGTCCGTTTTGCGATTTTGAACAATTATCTTGATGGTTTCCGTGGTACAATCTTCCGTCAAACCCAGTTTGCCGAGTTTGAAGATGCCATTCATAAGGCAGACCAGGCAGGTGAGGTCTTGACAAGTGAATTCCTAAATAACCTTTATGCTGAGTTGAATGAAAAATACTATGGTCTGTCTAATGAAGACAATCCAGAAATCCAGTATGAGTGGGCGAGAATTCCACATTTCTACTACAACTACTACGTTTACCAGTATTCAACAGGTTTTGCGGCCGCTAATTTCTTGGCAGATAAGATTGTCAATGGCACGCAAGAAGACAAGGACAAATACCTTGATTACCTCAAGGCAGGTAATTCAGACTACCCATTAAATGTTATTAAAAAAGCTGGAGTTGACATGTCTGAATCAGCTTATCTTGAAGCTGCATTTGCTGTCTTTGAAAAACGCTTGGCAGAACTTGAGAGCCTCGTTGCAAAGGGAGCGCATTTAAATTAGGCTCTTTGTCAACTGTAGTGGGTAGATGAAAAGCTAACATCTGGAGAGAATCAGATTGGTTCTCTCCTTTTTGATGTTCAAGGCAATCAAAATCCTTCTTTTAAAGTTGTCAAAGTTTCGGAATC